>JAHDBB010000281.1:5084-8120 GCA_020630635.1 Chitinophagales bacterium | reverse complement strand
TTCTCTCCAAAAAGAAAAAAAGGGTTCCCCCAAAAGAGGAACCCTTGACACTAATAAACCTATAAGTCTAAATGTACTAATATTATTGCCCACAATCTTGGCAGTCTATGATTTCATTTACTTCAAAATCAATGTTGCCAGCATAAGTTGTACAATCTAATTCGTTAAAAGCTGTCACTGTATAATTACCAATTTCATTGGGTGAAAAATACGGTGAGTTTTCGACAGTCGCTACAATATTTCCATCCAACGACCACACAAATGTAATGCCTGTACCATCCATAGGAGTTGTTCCATCCAAGCTCGCAAACAGCGCATTTCCATCACAAACTCGAATGATTTGAACAGGAACTTCTACAGATGCTGGACTTAATAAAATGCAAAGTGGATTCGTCACAAACTCGGCGTTAAAACAGCCGACTGTCACCGTTCCTACATCGCTCACATTCCCTCCTACCATTGGTAAAGGACTGGGCGGATTAGCCATTTCATAATGTAAGGCATGAATAAATGTATCATCAGCTAAACCGTCGGCTGCTGAAAACATTCCAGTTGTATTGGTAGCTAGTATTAAACCCGAAACATCTGCTAAAACATAAATAATTTCGTATCCATCTTGAGCATTAAAGCTCGCTGTAATCGGTTCGACATTGCAAAGACATTCGATGGGCTTAATGTCACTAGCAAAATTATTGCTATTGAAACAACCGCTAATCGCCCCAACTTGTGGAATTGTCCCTCCTATCGTGGGTAAAGGATTGGGCGGATTATTAGGGTCATAGTTAAGTGCATGAACATTGTAAGAACCCGTCGAAGGTGTGGTAAAAGTAGCACTGTTGCCATTCATTATATCAATGATGGTTCCATCGGTATCAGCCAATACCAATACTTGAACAAAGTCTGTATTGGAATTGCTGGTACTAACGGTTATTTCACATTGTCCCCACATATTTTGAGAAAAACTCCCCACAAGTATTCCCAAAAGAAGTAGGAAACACACCTTAATTTTTATCTGATGTATCATTATATATTTCATTTTGATAGTTAACTAAAAAGATTCAAACAAAATATATTAATGATTCCAAGTTCCATTATCTGCATCCGTACAAGTTGGATCAGAAACAGGATCAGTAGTTGGGTCTTCTGGTGTTGTTGGAGTGGTTGGATCGTCCGTTGGTACATCAGGGTGATTGTCGGCTGTAAAAGTTCCTTGATTCATAATGATAAAGCCGTCTGCTGTATTGGCATCTACGGTTACATCAAAAGTAATGGTAACCGTTCCACCATTGGCTGCTAGCGTTCCAATATTGGCAGTAATAGGATCCGTTCCTGAAGATATACTTCCCAAAGAGGTTGTTTCATTCCCCAACAAAGTCGTCCCAATAGGTACAGCATCGCTAAACATTACATTTAAAGCGTCTGCTGTACCATAATTAGTCAGTATAATCGCATAAGAAATAATTTCTCCTGGATTCAATAACCCGTCTCCATTGGCATCGGTAAATTCAGAAGTTTTGACTGCATCTAAAACAGGGTCTTCGACTGTTACACAACTAGGATCTTCATCCTCTACGGGTATTCCTGAATTACAGCCCATTGCATTTACGGTTGCTGTATTGACAAAACTTGCTGTTACACTACTGACTGTACAAACATAAGTCCAGGTTTCACCAATTGCCAAAACACCGCCATTGTCCGTATAAGTCATTTCACACATTAAGCCATTCGGGTCGGTTACAGAGACATTACATAAGTCTTCTTCACCATCATTGGTAACGGTTATGGTAAAAGTTGCATCGCCTCCACTATTGATGGTTTGTGCATCGTCTCCATTGTCTGCATCATTTTTATCTACAGCAATAGAAGGAATGTCTGCTTCTGGTACAAATACTGTAGAAGGATCATCGTCATCTACAGGTGTTCCTGATGTACAACCTATTGCATTTACGGTTGCTGTATTGACAAAACCTGCTGTTACTCCACTTACCGTACAAGTATACGTCCAAGTATCTCCCACCACTAAAACGCCACCATTATCTGTATAAGTCATTTCGCACATCAAACCATTTGGATCGGTTACAGCTACATTGCATAAATCTTCCTCTCCATCATTGGTGACAGTTATTGTAAAGGTTGCATCACCTCCCATCATCACTGTTTGCATATCATCTGTATTGTCTGCATCATCTTTGTCCATATTAATAGACGGGAATGGATCTTCTACCTCATTATCCACTTCATTAGAATCTTCTGGCTCTGTCTCGTCTGAATCTACTGTCGCTGTATTTAAAATCAACGTTCCTCCTGGTGTTCCTGCATTGACAGTTACTTGAAAACTGATGGTCATACTTTCTCCTCCACCTGCTAAGTCAAATTGATCGGCTGTAACATTGGGAGCAGCTTCTGTCAAAGTGGCTCCAATAGCAGTTGTTTCCATCAAGCTTCCTGCAACCAAAGTTGTATTGGTTGGTGCAACATCTGTAATGCTAACATTGTGGGCATCTCCTGTTCCATTGTTGGTTACAACAATCGTATAAGTAATGACATCACCAATAGCGACTAGTCCTTGTGGATCATTTGATTTTACAATGTCTAATTCTGGAAGTTCGACTACATTGGTTACTTCTGGAGAATCTTCTGGATCGGTCTCATCAGAATCAACACTTGCTACATTGGGAATGATAGTTCCATCGGCTGTTCCTGCATCAACGGTTACTTGAAAACTGATGGTTACAACGCCATTAGGAGCTAAAGTTCCTAAAGTAGCACTTACATTGGGAGTTGCTTCATTGAGTGTAGCAGCCAAAGCTGTTGTTTCTGTTAAACTTCCCACTATTAAGGTTGTATTCGCTGGTGCAGCATCTGTCAAAATAACATTGGTGGCATCTCCTGTGCCTATATTCGTCACTGTTACCGTATAGGTAATCGTGTCCCCAATACTCACAATACCTGTTGGGTCATTAGCTTTAGTAATCGTCAATTCAGGTGTATTGACTACACAGTTATAAGTAGCAGGAATGGTTGTTGTTTGACAAG
>JAHDBB010000281.1:0-4984 GCA_020630635.1 Chitinophagales bacterium | reverse complement strand
TCAGGTGTATTGACTACACAGTTATAAGTAGCAGGAATGGTTGTTGTTTGACAAGCCGTTGGGGCTGCTGCATTGGTAATTACAAAATCAAAACTGCCCATACCCATTTCAGTTGAGAAGTCAGGTGTTTCTCCGTTAGCATCATAAGTATTGGTAATCGTAAAGTTAGCACAAGCTTGGGTTAAACTCGGTCCACAAGCTCCATCATTCATTAACATGGCATTGGCGACAGTAGCAACATCTGGATAGACATTGACAGTAACGGCTGCTCCACCAATAATGGGTTGTGTATCTAAAGAACAGGTATTATCGGCTAAGGAATTGACATCAAATTGAGCCATATAACTCACTGAAACTGCATCACAAGTGGTATTGGTTTCAGTGAAAGTAGCACAAAATTCTGTGGCAGAAGTAGCGGTTCCTGCGGTCCAAGTGGTACCACCATCGTTGGAAAATTCAACGGTAGCAGTTGCATCATTGGTTAAATCTACGGTGACACAAACATCTACGGCATCTCCCGAACAAATATCAGTAACTGGTGCGGCATTGACTGTTGCATTTAAGCTACCATCAACAATATCTGGGCAAGCTTGACATATTTCTTCTGGTTGTGATACAATGGTCGCCATACAATCCATACAAAATGGTCCAGGTGGATTGGTCCCATTCGCCCCATTTCCGTCAGCCGTTACAGTAACATCTACTGTTTGACCTGCTGGAATAGCCTGACCAGTAATAGGTGTACCAAAAGTATAAGAGGTAACCCCAAAGTTGGTTGTTAAAGTGTATGTTCCTGCTCCTGCTTCTAAAGGATAACCACCTGTAACGGTAATATCTGCCAAGTAAGTTCCATCAGGAACCGCAGGACAAGAAGTGGCAATGGTAACAACAATCGGTTCTAAAACCGTGAAATCTGTTGGTGTACCAATTACTCCACAAGCCACAGGGTCGGTTGGTGGATTGGTTAAATATCCTTGAATCGTGGCTAATGTTTGCCCAATAAAAGGAGTAACAATAGGTGGAACATCTGCTGTCAAATAATGAAAGCCGACTATTTGATAATCTCCTTGTGTCAAGCCTGCACAAAGATTGGCTTGTTGAACAGCAGGATCCATCGCATCAGGGATTCCATCAGGTGTTCCAACAGTTGTAGTTGTATAAGCAGGCGTTCCATTGGGATCTTGTGTGTCTGCATCTGTTGCAGGAAATTCACAAACAACATTGCCCGCAGCATCTACGACTAAAAACACATAGGTATAATCTAATGGGTCGGTACAAGTTGGTGCTGTAAAGTTGCTCATATCAATGGTCAAGTCTGCATCTCCTGTACCGTTGGGTGGTGTCCCTGTCGAACAAAAGAAGGTACAACTTAACGCCAAGTCTGAAGTAGAAGCGTCACATCCTGGAGGTGGAACAGCAAAGCAAGCTGGACAAGCTGTAATACCTGGATCAGATAAAGTAGAAGAACCTCCATTATCCGTATAAGCAGCGTTGACATCATCAGGACTATTGCCTGTAAAGGTGGTATTGGTTGTAGTGAATGCTGCTCCTCCATCCAAAAAGACTGCTCCTCCTGTTCCACCACCTGTTGTACTATTGTTTAAAAATAAGCAATCTGTACAAGTCGTTGTAGTTCCGCCTTCCAAATACAATGCGCCTCCTCTTTCAGAAGCATTACTCACAAATACTGTATTGGAGATGGTCAAAGAACCTGTGGGTCCAACGGTTCCAAAGTTAATGGCTCCACCATATCCGCCCAATCCACCAACACTATTGTTATAAAAAACGGCATTGGTTATCGTGCTAGTCGGTCCATCAAAAATACGAATGGCTCCTCCTCCTGCATTTCCGACAGAACCTTCTGAATCATTACAAGTAAAAACCGTTCCATCTACGATAAAGGTGGTGTTTTCTCCATCGACATAAATCGCTCCTCCATCTCCTGAATTGGCATCCCCATGATTGCCGTCAAAAGAGCCACCATTGATGGTCAAGTTTAAGGTCATATCATTGGGATTTAAAACAGCCAATCCGCCTCCAAAACCTTGACGGGCATTACAAGAAAATCGAGTATCATTGATTTCTACATCTAAGGTCCAATTGCCGCTTCCTGCAGTGTGTTCTATCTCCATTCCTCCTGTTGAAACTGTCTCTGAAACGGGCGGATTGTTGGAAAATACACAGCCATTTAAAACAACCGATGTATTGCCATATCCACAGACAAAATTGTCTCCTACGTCTATGTGTAAAGGAGTGGTGGTTGGGTTATTATCAAATATTACATTGGTCAAGGTCACATTGGTACTGGCAGAAACTTGAATCGCTCCACCATCGGTTCCATTCCAACCTGTCAAAGTCATATCATTGATATTCCAGTTGTCTCGTTCACATAGACGAAGCCAAGCGGATGAAGCAGACATATTGACTAGCAATGCACCATTTCCATTGATGGTTACATTGTCATTCAAGTTTTCTTGCACCCAATTGATATCGCCATTGGTACCATCAGTATCATAATAACATTCTCTAAATTCGATGGTAATGGGTCCCGCACAATCTGTGATCGCTTCTAAGACACTAGGCGTTCCAGAGTTCCAATCGACCAATGGGTTGTCAAAGGAACCCAAAGGTTGTGAAGTATCGTAATCAGCAGCATTGGCAGAAGTTCCAAACCAAACTACGCCATCAATGGCATATTGTGCAGGGCATTGTCCAAAAATATTGGGGCTTGCCCATAGATAGACCAATCCTAACAGCAAAATCAGTCTTTTTGTTAAATAAGTTTTTTCTTTCATTTTAAATTATAGTTTTAGAAGATTTTTTGGAGAAAATGGTTCCTCTTTCATCGTTTTGGCTCTCCCTGCTATCCGTTCTTATGCAATCGTTGACACTTTTGCATACCACTACTATCAGGTCTATTTTGCAAGGAATGTATCTTTTTCAAAGGTTCTTTGAGTAAACTTTAAATCTCTGTTAATCCAATCAATTATATTGATAATTTCACTAAGCTAAGAAAAGCTTGGGAAATGGCATTAATTTCACTTATCTTTAAACATTGAAAAACGTCGTAAAAAAAACACATTAATATCCTCTTTATCAATTGCTTATTTAGAAAAAAGGGTTGTTATCCATAGGGCTTTTCATCAAAAAAGTTCTATGTTTGTTCATTTAAATGCTCCTATCAAATTCTAAAACAGTTCGGTTTGGGTTGCTTTCCTTTGCAAAATAGCCCCGATAGTAGTGGTATTCGTGTATGTAGCGTTGGCTGCCTAAAACTGGGCGACACGAATGAGAACGGATAGCGGGACTTTCCTGCACGACGAAGCACCCAAGCCTTCGCTCCTAATCAAAAATATCAGCCCTATAAAAGCTGCATCATCTTAAATCATTTATACCATGAAAGGTAAAAAATTACATCATTTGTTACAATCGCTCAACCGCAAGGAACGCAAGCAATTGTATTATCAAATAACACTTTCAAGGGATAAACGCTATCATTATTTAAAGAAGCTGTTGGATGCTAATGTTGTAGAACTTGTTCAACTCAATGAATTATTGCATGAAACTTTAGAAGATGATTTGAGAGATAAAACGAAGCAGGAACAAGATAAAGTGATACGGCGATTGGTGAGTTTTTTTTGTCAAATTATTGAAGACTTGTTATTGACCAATCATTTAGCCAATAATATAAAAAATCGCAATCGTTTGTTGACCGAAATTGCCCAACAAAAACAAACAGAAGTTTTGCAAAAAATGTACTTGGATAAGACGCTCAAATTGGCTGACAAAGAATCGAATAATGCGCTAAAAAATTTGTGTTTGGATTGGCAAATTAACCTGTATGGACAACAACAGAAAGATAAGAATTTGAAAATTATCCAAGCATTATTGCAGGATAAAGAAAAGTATATCAATTATCTCTACCATGAACAGTTGTCGTTTTTTTATCGTTTGCTTTCTATTATGTATTTAGACGACATCCGTTTGATTGAGAAAAATGTGGGCATCAAACCAACGTATCAAAAATTGGAGGACTTGGCAAAAGAATCGGTTCATCCTTTTTATGCGGCTGAATATAAAATCACCAAAGCTCGATTTGCTTTTTTTGAGAAGGATTTTGACCGATACATACAAGAAGCGGAAACGTTTATCCAACAAATGCCAGCAGATACTCCTAAACTTGAGTCTTTGTGGCGACGCATTTATTTCTTAAAAATGGTGGTGGGTTTTCAACAAGGTCAGTTACTTTCTCAGCTATTGTTTTTTGCACAAAAAGTGGTTCATATTGGTTGGACCTTTCACTATAAAGATAGCTTTAGTTTTTTCTACTATCAGCTCTTTTTACTCCTGTCTAATCAAGCACAGTTGGCAGAAGAAGAATCTATTCAATATGCTCATTTTTTTTATACAGAGGACACGCTATTTTACAAACAGTTTCTCAATGGATTACAACTTTTGCAAACCTCTCAATCTATCGAATATCACCATCAGGCATTGCGTATTTTTAGTCAGCTCACACATTCGCCCAACTACTATATTTCGTTGTGGTCCAAGCTATTAGAACTTAAAATTCATTATGAATTAGAGCATGTTTTTTTGTGTAAAAGTTTATTGGAACGCATCAAAACCTTTTTGCATAAAAATCGACATCGCCCTTTTACTTATGAAGCATCGCATTTCATTTACACCTGTTATCGCAAGCGTTTATCCAATAAAAAACTCCCTTCTAAACGTCCTTTATTGCCTGTACTTCATCAATTTATTTTTGATAAAATTTAGCTTTTGGGGAGCGAACTGTTTGGTACTTTGTCGCAATGGAAAGTCCCGCTATCCGTTCTTATAAATGCGCCAAGTTTTAGGCAGCCAACCCATTGCATTTATACCACTACTATCGGGGCTAGTTGGCTTTGGTCACAACTTCTTATTACCAGTTTGGTAAAACAAAAATAGGTTGCAATCAAATGAATTGATTACAACCTATTGA
>JAHDBB010000280.1 GCA_020630635.1 Chitinophagales bacterium | reverse complement strand
CGATGGCCATGCCCATTGCTAACTCGCATAGGTTGGCCATAGCGATGGCGTGGACGGTTTGGATGTGGTTTTCGACCTCTCGTTTTTTCTTCATGCTGACTCGACTATAGCCTGGTTTGATTTCTTCGACTAATGGGTCGATGGTAGAAAAGTAGGGGGCTGTCTGACAAACGGCTTGTGTGAATAAGGCATTGCCGTTGGGACTTTGCATAAATTGTTGGTAAAGACTGTATATTTGAGACATGGTGTGTTTTTATTGGTGACTGGTGACTGGTGACTGGTGACTGGTGACTGGTGACTGGTGACTGGTGACAAGTGACTTTTGTGGTTTGTAAAATTTGACAACTTCTGTTTGTTTTTTACATGAAAGTTGTCAAATTGCTGTACAGTTACTACACTAAGAAGTGGTGTACTTTCAAAAATAGCCCCGATAGTAGTGGTATCCCCTTTGTAGAGCAAATTCATGAATTTGCTCTACAAAGGGGATGAGAACGAATAGCGGGACTTTCCGTAACGACAAAGCTCCTTACCTTTCGCTCCTAAAACTTAAAAAGCACAAACCGCACCGGACTATCGACGGATTAACGATGGACTCTTTTATTTTATCTTGTAGCTTGTTGTTTTGAGTATTTGTATTCTTCTGCTAGCTCTTGCATACTGGGAAGGTGGTTGTGGTGGAATTTGGCGACAATCACCCCGTCCTTTAAGAAAGTGATACCTGGATTGGAACGATTCATCGTTTTGATCGGGACTGCATCTAAGTTGTAAAAATCATAAATGCCTTCTGTCATTACATTGGCTTTGTCAATTGGAGTCGCTGTTAGACCCAGTTTTTTGACATTGGGATCTTCTATCTTTCTTAAAAACTCATTGATGCGGGTAAAGCCTTCTTTGCTCGACTTATCTACATCGTGGGAAGAAACCCAGAAAGAATAGCCTTTGTGGTTGAGAATGTCGTCTTGGATTTCGGTTCCATCATCGGTGACGACTAAAAAGTCTTTGCAATCGGGCAATTCTGCTTCTCGAATGACTTCATCAATCCGTTCCTTATATTTCCAACCATCTTTGGTATATTGAGCAAAATCATTCATACCAATGGTTTCATCTTTGCCATCTTTTTCCACAATAAATTTAACGATCGTCTCACCTGGATCACCTGGTTGGGTACATTCCAACATATTGGTTCCTGCTTTGTAGGCTCGGAAGTCCACAATGGGTAGATTGAAGTAGTTGCGGAAGGTGAAGGCACTGCCAACAATCGAAAGGACGGCTAAGGCTGCTACGGCTACGCCTTTTCCAATGCCTCGACTGTGAATGATGCCGTAAATTAAACCAGA
Organism: Chitinophagales bacterium; assembly: GCA_020630635.1. GTDB lineage: Bacteria > Bacteroidota > Bacteroidia > Chitinophagales > UBA2359 > JAHDBB01. The sequence goes on along the minus strand of JAHDBB010000280.1, from coordinate 6,802 downwards.
ACCCAACATGACGGCTAAGATATTGATTTTGCCAGCATATCCATAACCACTTAGGAAAGTGACTAAAAGAGTGGTAATCCCGACTACACTCATAAAAGCTCCAAATTGTCGTCCTTTCATATTGGTCCAATACTTGCGGAAAATCCACATAATGATGAGTAGAACAGTCAAAATAACATCTTTGCTAAAGGTCTCAATGGGCTTGAGCTTTAGGAAATCACCAAAACAGCCACAGTCGGTCACTTTATCGGTGACAACTGTAAAGCCTGTTAGAAAGGTGAAAAAGACGACTAAGGCAAAGATGGAAAACATCGTAAGTCCTTGAAATGTGCCTAATAATAGCGAAATACCCATAATGATCTCTAAAATAATCATCCCAATCGAAATGGGAAGGGCAAGGCTGTTGCAAAAATTAAAAAAGCCCTCTAAGGCGGGCATGTATTCGGTGAAAACCGTAAAATATTCGCCCATTTTGATGGCTGTTCCGATAGGGTCAATGGCTTTGACTGTACCAGAAAAAATGAAGAATATGCCGACAAACCATCTAAGGGCATGATTAAATACTTTCATGTAGTCTTCTTTAAGGTGTTTTTTGTTTTTTCGTGACAAAGATAAAAAAATGACTTTACTTTTGTGAAAAAAGGAACAAGCAACTTTTTTTTAAGTTCTAGTGGTGAATAAAAGCTATGAAATGTACAAGTCACTTGTCCTTTTTTATCTCTGCTGCTGCAAAGATATAATGTTTCAACTAAAGTTTTAGTTAAAAAGATTTAAAATTTATGAAAACCGATTTTTTTCAGAAAAAAAGCCTCCTCAATTGTCGTGGAAAGCTGTTAGATGTATCTACACCCAAAGTGATGGGTATTCTTAATGTAACACCCGATTCTTTTTATGATGGTGGAAAATATCAGTCGGATAAGGCCTATTTGAATAGGGTGGAGGAGATGCTACAAGAAGGAGCAAGTATGATTGATATAGGTGGAATGTCCACTCGTCCAGGAGCAGCAGTAGTGCAAACTGATGAAGAACTTAAACGGGTAATTCCTGTCATCGAAGGTATTGTAAAGGAGTTTGGTGATGCGATTATGTCGATTGATACGATTCAGGCGAAAGTCGCTAAAGAGGCGGTGGAGGCTGGTGCAAGTATCGTGAATGATGTGTCGGCTGGTACGATGGATGAAGATTTGCTAAAGACCGTAGCACAATTGAATGTGCCTTATATTTTGATGCATATGAAGGGAACACCTAAAACCATGCAGCAAAATCCGTCTTATGAAAATGCAGTGTTGGATGTGATGGACTTTTTTGTTGAAAAAACCGCTTTGCTTCGACAATTGGGGATTGATAAAATCATTTTGGATGTGGGTTTTGGATTTGGAAAAACCCTAGAACATAATTATCAATTGTTGAAAAGTCTGGATGATTTCAAAATTTTTGAGATGCCGATGTTGGTGGGATTGTCTCGAAAGTCAATGATTTATAAATTTTTGGAGATAAGTCCGCAAGAAGCTTTGAATGGAACAACGGCTTTGCATACGTTGGCTTTGCTCAATGGAGCCAATATTTTAAGGGTTCATGATGTGAAGGAAGCGATGGAGGCAATTAGGTTGATGCATTTATATCAAAACGTTTAGATTTTTCGATTGGTTAAAATGGTCAATTATTTTAACATTTATGATGTGTTTTTCGTATATAGTAAGATGTTAACCCCTTCAAAGTCTTCTGTTCCCATAAACTTTGACTATGAATACCCTTAATATCTATCTGGGAAAGTTGCTGCCCAGTAATCTAGAGAATAATGATGATAGATGGAGAGCCAAGATATTTGTTACCATTCTCTTATTTTGTATTTTGTTGCTCTCCTTATTAGTGCCTGTTAGTTTTATGGTTGACCAAATGGGGGGTAAAGAAACAGGTGATTACCCTTTTCTGATAACCATCTGTGTTGTAAGTATCATACTTGCTCTCTTTAAAAAGACAGGCAACTTTTTTTATACAGGTAATTTATGGGTTTCTCTAATGTTTCTCCAAGCATTTGTACAAGTACCCAAAATGGGAGGGATTTATTCTTTGGAATGTGTCTGGTTAGTTGTTGTACCCTTGGTCGCTTTTTTCATTGTAGATTTTAAATCGGGTATTTTTTGGACCATAACCGTTATTGGGTTTATCTTGTTTTTTGCGTATGGAGAGGTGACAGGTCTAATGAGTTATAAAGTGAATAAACCCGATTATATCCAATATTATATGGTCAGTATCCCCTTATTGGTGGCATTTGTAGTGGGACTAAGTGCCATTGCCAAAAGAGGAAATGATTTAATTATTAAAGAATTGAGGGAGCAAAAGATACTGCTACAAGAACAGAAAGAAAAAATCACTCGACAGGCTTATATGTTGGCACAAGCCAAAAGATCATTGGCTCAACAAAATAAGGAATTAGAAACCACCAAAGTTTTTCTTGCCAATCAAAATCAAGAATTAGAAACCACCAGAGTTTTTCTTGCCCAACAAAATAAAGAGCTTGAACAATTTGCGTATGTGGCTTCTCATGATTTAAAACAACCTTTGCGAACGATAGAAAGTTTTTCTGCTTTATTGCAAAAACATTTAAAATCAAAAACGTGTTTGGATGAAGTCAGCGAAGAATATCTTACATTTATTGTCAATGGGTCTAAAAATATGAAGCAGTTTATTACTGACCTTTTACAATATGCCCGCCTAAAAGCCAAAGGCGAAGAAGATTATGAGGAAGTATGTTTAAATGAGGTAGTTAGCAAAGTTCAAACCAGTTTGTTAGATCAAATCCAATCAAGTCAAGCAACCTTCAATCTCAAAAACTTACCTTGTTTAGAAGTGATTCCTTTTAAGATCAATCAGCTCTTTCAAAACCTGATTTCCAATGCCATTAAGTTTAGAAAACAAGAAGAGCCGTTGGTTTTGAATATTGAGGCGCAAGAGCAGATTGGCTACTGGCAATTGATGATTGAAGACAATGGAATCGGGATACCTTCGGATTCATTAGAAACCATTTTTGAACCTTTTAGAAAGTTGAATAAAAGTGAGGAATATCAAGGCTCTGGTATTGGTTTGGCAACGTGCAAAAATATTGTGAAACAGCATAAGGGCGAGATTTGGGTCGAGTCAGAAGAGGGCAAAGGCACTCGTTTTTATTTTACCATTGCTAAAAAACTAACAGACCAAAAACCTGCTTTTCAATCTTCCAAACATTTGAAAGTGGTCTAAATGATCGAAGATGTATTTTTATATTTTTAGTATGTTCTTTTGGAGGAGCGAAGGGTTGAGTTCTCCGTCGTATTAGGAAGTCCCGCTATCCGTTCCTATGAATGCGCCAACGTTTTAGGTAGCCCACGCATTGCATTCATACCACTACTATCGGGGCTATTTGGCAAGGATAGAACGTTGATGTTTAAAGGGACGAACAGTTCATTTTCTACCTGTTGGGACGACGGGATAAGGCTACTCATTTAAACTTACTATTGGTATACGCATTAGAAACTAATACTTTTAATTTTGTATGATTGATGTGGTTCATTCCTGTGAACAGATGCAATCTGTTCCTACAACATTCGTATATTAATTTTAAAAGCGTATATCAATAATATTGTTATCTCATTTTACAATCAAAGAAAAAATGTATCGCTTCAATCGGATTGCTAACCTAGAACAGAAGAGGCAATCCGATTGATAAAGAGAAAGGAGTCTATTCGTATAAATAAGATCAAACTGGTACTAAGAAGTTTTGACCTCAACCCATTAGCCCTGATAGAAGTGGTATTCGTGTGAAGCGTTGGCTACCCAAAACAAGGCAACACGAATGAGAACGGATAGCAGGACTTCCTATAACGACGAAGCACCAACCTTTCGCTCCAAAAAATAAAATAAAATGAGATTGCATTTATAACTCATTGTCATAAAAAAAGCCAATCATCTAACGACAATTGGCTTTGCATTTATACTATATCAAATAAGAGAACAGATGCTATCTGTTCCTACAAGTTCTATTTTCAACAATTTATTCTTCCTCCTCTTCCTTTCCACAATCTCGACAATCAATGATTTCAGAGACAGGATAAAAATTGGCTTCGTAAGGCGTACAATTTTCAGAGTTATACGCAATCAAAGTATAATCACCTGACTCTTGTGGTGAAAAGAAAGGTTCAGTCGTTGTACCCACCAATTCATCATCCAAATACCATTCAAATATCAAACCTGTAATATCCAAAGGTTCATCAGAGATGGCAGGGTCAAAGACATAGATCATATTGCCATCACAGACTCGCTCAATTTGCAAAGTGATGGTTGGTTGAGCATCGCCGAAGTAAACGCACAACGGATTCTCTAAAGGCGTAAAACAACCTGCATAGGTCGAGCCAATATCCGCAATATTTGCTCCTGCCATCAAATCTCCTGCATTGCTTCCAACAATTGGAACAGGTGGATCATTGCTATTGTAGTGTAAGGCATAAACCCTCGTTTCAGGAGGATTTAATCCATCAGAAGGACTAAAGGTTCCTGTATCATTGAATGCCAAGATGGTTCCATCCGTTTGAGCCAAAATATAGATGACTTCATAGCCAGGAGCGTTGTTGTACGAAATGGCAATAGATGGACCTTCACATTGACACTCTATCGGTTTAATATCACTTACAAAATTATCATTGAAACATCCGCTTGTTGAACCTGTTAAAGTTGGATCATCTCCTATGGTTGGAAATGGAACGGGTGGATCATTGGGGTCATAGTTGATGGCATGGACGTTGTAAGAACCATTGGAAGGAGTCGTAAAAGTGGCGGCTCCCATCATATCCGCTGGTATTACACTCACAATCGTATCAGCATCACTATCAACTAATATAAACCATTGTTCAAAACTCGTATTATTATTCGTTTTACTGACCGTAAAAGTACATTGTGCATTCACATTGAATCCAACTAAAAATATACCGATACTGACTAATAAAATTGATAATTGATTTCCTGTTTTTTTCATAATATATTCCATTTTAAAAGTTAAAAAAATGATTAAGGAATATATTAATGATTCCAACTACCGCTATCCGCTGCATTACAAGCGTCGATTACTTCATCTTGAGTTGGGTCACAAATATTAGGACGGGTTGGATCATCGGTTGGAACATCTTCATTGTTATCGGCTGTAAATACCGCTTGATTTTCGATGAGTCCGACAAATCCTGCATTTACTGTTACAGAGAAAGTAACGGTTACGACATCGCCATTGGCTACTGTACCGATGGCTGCGACCAATGGATCACCATCTGCAATGGCATTACCTGCGCCACCATTTGAGTTCCAAGAAGCAGAACCTGATACAAGAGTCGTTCCAGAAGGAATACCATCGCTCCAATTAACATTTATTGCATCGCCTGGTCCCGCATTATTTAAGATAATGGTGTAGTCGATTTGTTCACCTGGATTTAAGAGTCCATCATTATTGGCATCCACAAAAGAAGAAGTCTTTGTTGCAGCTAAATCTGGATCAAGTACAGGTGTAACAATCGGTGTTACAGGGTCCAATGTTGGATCACAAGTAAATTCTGGAGTGTTTGGATCATCGGTTGGAACGTCGGGATGATTGTCCGCAGTAAATAGACCTTGATTTTCAATGATGGAAGGATCATTGGTGAATGGGTCATCTACTGTTACATCAAAAGTAATCGTTACAGAACCATTGGCAACAACGGTTCCAATACTACCTGTAATTGGGTCGCTTCCATTGGAAACACTTCCTTGTGTAATTGTTTCATTGCCTAATAAAGTCGTACCTGTTGGAACTTCATCGTTAAATATGACATTGAGTGCATCGCCAGGACCTGCATTGTTGAGCGTAATGGTATAAGTGATGACCTCACCAGGATTTAACCTGCCGTCTGCATTGGCATCCGCATAAGTTGAAGATTTCACCGCAGTTAGATTAGGATCTGGATTCGGTACAACGCATCCGCCACAAGTTGCCGAGATTGGAGCAGGAACAGGACAACTTGCTGTCGTAGCAGCCGCTTCCCAACCCAATTCAGAACCTGTATAACTGACAGAAACACCATCAGCCGTACAATCAGCCGTTTCATTAAAACAGATACTACCATCGGCAGCCGTTAAGGTTACAGAAATACAGCCACATAATCCATCGCCATTTTGAGTACTAGCAATAGCAGCAGGATAAACAGTTGTACTGCCAGCGATTTCACCATCTAAAATAGAAGTGCCATCAGAACAAATAATATTAGCATTTATATCTACACTACTTGGGCTACATCCTTGATTAGATACAGCAACCGTACCACAAAGTAATTCATTCATCGTTGTGCCTGTAGCAGCGAGTGTACCATTTAAGTACAATTCAGCCCCATTGGCATCGCCTGTAAATTGATAACAGACTGTTACCATATCGCCATCACAAGCTTCTGCATTAATGCTAGCAAAAGCAGCCGTCGGACAAACAGTTGGTACGGTACAGTTACCACAAGTTGAAGAGATTGGAACAGGAGTTGGGCAATTAGCAGCAGTAGCCATTGCTTCCCAACCCAATTCAGAACCTGTATAACCAACAGAAACACCATCGGTAGTACAATCAGCCGTTTGGTTGAAACAAATACTACCATCAGCCGCTGTTAGGGTTACAGAAACACATCCACATAAGCCGTCACCACTTTGAGCGCTAGCAATAGCAGCAGGATAAACAGTTGTACTACCAGCGATTTCACCATCTAAAATAGAGGTTCCATCCGAGCAAATAATATTAGCGTTTATATCTACACTACTTGGA
>JAHDBB010000279.1 GCA_020630635.1 Chitinophagales bacterium | reverse complement strand
CTATCGACTATCGACTATCGACTATCGACTATCGACTATCGACTATCGACTAAACTATACTTACGCATAAAGGTAAGGCGATGTTATAACATATAAACCACCCGTCCCACATCTTAGTACAATTTTAACCTTTTTTAAACAAGTAGGTTCTTTTTACTTCTCTAACCTGTCACCCGTCACTAAGACCACGAACAGAGCCGTCTGTCACTCGTCACTAGAAACTTACTTCCCCCAACCCTTCATAGAAGGACATTCTTGATAACTATCATTGATACGAACATACGTATTTTCGACCTTATCTACTACCCAACTATTAACGATTTTATTTTGTTTTTCCTGTTGAGCAAATTCTTGGATACGACTATAATCATCTTTTAAGTTTGCCTTATGAGGTTTGGTGCGAGATTGTACGATAAATAACTTATACTGTTTGCTACCATCAGGTGCTTTGACCAAAGTAGGTTCAGATATTTCTCCTTCTTTGAGACTCTCTACGGCAAAAAAGACATCAGGAGGTAACTGATTCATTTCAAAATAAGGGGTTCCTGTTTGCATATTAATCAATGCACCAGCCAAAGATTTTGAGTTTTCATCCTCTGTAAATTCCTCAACAGCTTCATTAAAACCGATGGAATCATTGACGATTAACAGGCGGATACTATCGGCTTTTACTTTGGTCAATTCAAAGTCGTCATTGCTGATTTCTGGTTTGATCAAAATATGCTGTACGTCAATATTATTGCCTCGTCTTTCAATGAGTTTGATGAGATGGAAGCCGAATTGAGTTTCCACTAAACCTGACAGTTCGCCATTGTTCAAACCAAAAGCGGTTGCCTCAAATTCTTTGACAAAAGTACCACGAGGTTGCAAACCTAAGTTACCTCCATTGGCTGCGGAACCTGGATCTTCAGAGTACGTTCCTGCCATTTCTTCAAAAGTATTTTGACCTGAAACAATGCGTTGTTTTAAGTCTCGCAATTTGGTTTTTGCTGCTTCTTTAGCTTCTTCTGTAATGACAGGGTTGAGTACGATTTCACCGACTTCTACCTCTGCATTGAAATAAGGTAAGCTGTCATTGGGGATTTGATTGAAAAAGTTTTTGACTTCAGAAGGAGTCACTTTTACATCACCAATGATGTCTTGTTGCATTTTTTTGGCAAGTAAAATTTGTTGGACTTCGGGACGAAATTCGTCCTTGAATTCTAAAACGGTTTTTTGGAAGTACTCCTCAAACTTTTCTTCAGAACCTAGCATACTTATATAATACCGAAAACGATTGTCTATTTCGGTTTCAATTTCATCATCTGTCACGACTAAGCTATCTAATTCTGCTTGATTGATTAGGAGTTTTTCCATCATCAATTGTTCCAGTATTTCGCATTTGACGACAGGGTTGGCAGGCATCCCTTGAGCCACACTTTGTTCGTACTGGATTTCGACATCAGAGTGTAAAACAATCTTGTTGCCAACGACTCCAACAATTTGGTCAATAAGTACATTGTCTTGTTGTGCGTTGCTGTGGAGACAGAACAAGCCACTTAATAGACAAATAAAAGAAAAGAGATTAGTAAATTTCAACACGATTGGCATTTTGAGCTTCATCGAAAATATTGTTTTTGATTCGTTTTAAGTATTCTTGCTTTCGCTTATTAACGAGAATTCTTTTAATATCTTGTTCGGCATAAGCTTGAGGCGGATTGTCGCCTTCCAAAGCATAGTCTTGAATATAGACGAGATATACTTGTGAATCGTCTTCCATTTCAAAATATTTTTTTTGTTTTAGAAAACTTCTTGGATTGCTTATTTTTTCAGGCAACTTGGCTTGCAACTGTTCCAATGGAAGCCATTCGCCATCTGTATTGAGGTTGGTGGCGAATTGATAGCCTGTTTCTTTTAGTTTGGTTAAGTTGTTTCCTGTCGGTTTTTTGATCCAGTATTTGATAGAGTCTAACTTGGGAGCGTTTTTGTCTAAAAAGATGTAGCGACTTTGAATAATGGTGTGTGATAAAGGTAAGTTCTCGCTTTTATCTTGATAGTATTTATCTATCTCTTCTTGGGCAATATCGACATCTGCTTTTTGGTTGAGTAGTTCCCTTTCAAATTGATAAGTAATCAAAGAAGAACGGTATTGGGCAACCTTTCGATCAATGTCTTTTAGACTGTTTTTGGGTAAAAAGTTGTTGGCTTTTTGTACCATCAATTCGTTATAAATCCATTGGTCAATGTGTTGTTTTTTGACCCAAGCACTATCAATGGTATTTTCTGAAAAAATGCCTTGAAGATCAGATTCGTATAGATACTCGTTGCCTACCCTCGCTAAAATTTCTCCTTTGGTTTCAGGATTTTTTTTGTTGAAGTTGAAATATTCACAAGCACTCAAACTTCCAATAAGTAAGAGTAAGGAAATATAGTAGGTAATGTTTTTTAAATACAATGTTTTTGGTTTGGTGACTGGTGACAAGTAGTTCTGTTACTATGGGTTGAGACTGCAACGATCTAGCCCTGATAGTAGTGGTATTCGTGTGGAAGCGTTGGCTGCCTAAAACGTTGGCAACACGAATGAGAACGGATAGCAGGACTTTCTGTAACGACGAAGTATGCCCCGTTCGCTCCTAATAAGAAATAGGATGATAGAGTTCTTCGTGATTCATAGGCTATTAGATACTGAACAGAAACGTCCCAACGTCCCAAAAGCCAAGTTATGAACCACAACGTCCCATCGTCCCTACGATAAAAAAGCCTCTCACTTGTCACTTAAAAATATTACTTCTTGATAATGGTATTGAGGACTCGACGATTGACTTCTACAGGATATTTTGCACGGAGTTCAGAAACCCATTCCTTTTCTAAAGCTGTTTGATAATCAGAAATGACAAAGCCCTTGCATTGATCTAATGGCTTGGGAGTCGGCTCAATGAGGTCTTCGATGAGAACGAAGGTAATGCCGCCATTGGGAATCTGACGAGAAACCCCTTCCTTCCAATCCACCGAATCAATGATGTCGTTTTCGCCCTTTGTGAAAGTACCTTCCTCATAAGTAATGGCATTGGGATCAGGATTGATTTTGAGCATCAACATGTTGAGTCCAGGTGTTTTTTTGCCTGCTTTTCTTTTACTTTCACGCTTGGTTAATTGTTTAGCCAATTTATTGTAAGTCTTCTCATCTGGACAGTGGAAAATCTTGGCATTGATGCGAGGCTCGTATAGATAGTTTTGCATATTTCCCTCATAGAAATTTTGTAAGCCAATACTGTCTTCGGTTGCTTTGTCCCATACTTTTTGTTTGGTCAATTCAAATAGCAAAATACCATCTCTATATTCTTGTAAAAGCTGTTTGAATTCCGGATATTTTTCTTCTAACAGACCTTTTTCCGTTTTGATTAATTCTTCTTCCGCAAAAGCATTGAATAGCCAATTGATTTTGGCACTACTCAAACGACTTTCTTTGACCTCTTTTCGATTTTGATTTTTTTCGATAAAAGTACCAAAGTCTCGTTGGTATAGTGTCTTATTATTTAGGAAAGCGATGGGCGCACTTAAAGAATCTCTTAAAGCTCCACTCATTGCCCAACGTCCTCTTTGTAACTCTAAGATGTCTAATTTTTCTGTAAAATCTTCAAAGCCTAAAGAATCTTGTTGAAAATTGAATTCTTTTTTGAGTCTTTCGATAAAGACACTTTTGGCAGATTCAGAACGACTATCCTTTTGGACTTTTTTCTGAATTTCTGTTTTCATTTGTTTATATTTTCCAATCTCTTTGCGTTCAATCAATTTGACAATGTGCCAGCCGTATTTGGTTTTGAATGGTTCAGAAACTTCACCCGTTTTTTCTAAACCAAAAGCAATATCTTCAAATTTGCCCGTCATTTTTCCTACACCAAACCAACCCAAAGAGCCACCATTGCGAGCAGAAGTTTTGTCTTCAGAATATCTTAACGCTAATTCTTCAAAATTGGCTCCAGCTTTGAGGCTATCTTGCAACGCATAAATTTTATCCTTGATGGCTTTCTTTTGTGCATCATCAGCAAACTTTGGAATTTTTAAAAGTATGTGTGCCGCATTGACTTTCCCTTTGGCTTCTCTTGTGTCTTCGACCTTTAAAAGATGATAACCGTATTGTGTACGAAGTGGTTGAGAAACCTCTCCAACAGGGGTGGAATAGGCGACATCTTCAAAAGGGTAGATGGTTTGGAAAACGGTGATATAGCCCAAGTCGCCATTATTTTCTTTGGCAGAAGGGTCTTCCGAGTAAGTAGTTGCAGCCTTTCTAAATGTTTTACCACCAGAAGTGATTTCTCGACGGATAAGATTGATTTCATCAAATAGTCGCAGGGTATCTTCTTCAGGAGCATCGGGTGAACACATCAATAAAAGGTGTGAAACTCGTCTTTCTTCTTTCATGCGATTATAGGCTTCTTTCATCAAGTCTTCTGTGATTTCTCGGTCATTGAGATAAGACGGAGCCAATTGATCTCGATAGCGTTTTAATTCGTCTTTGAAAGCAGGTGTTTCGTTTAAGCCTTCCTCTTCGGCTTCTTTGACTTTGAGCTTGAAGTTGATATATAAGTCAAGATAATCCTCGACAGATTTGGCTGTATAAAGTTCGCTTTCGTTTTGATTGTTTTTTTTATAGACATGGTCAAACTCACTGCGATAAACAGGGTTTTTGTCATAGGTAAATAATGGTGCTTCTTCTTGGGCTTTTAAAGCACTCACCATGACAATTAAGAGACTAAAAATTGTAAAATATTTATACATCCTTATTTTGTTGATTGGTTGATGTGTATAGAATTGAGACTAAAGGATTAGGGAATGTGTCACTTGGCGTTGTTTTCCCTTTGGTAATGATAAAACAATAACTTCCACATTTTAACTGCAACACTTTCCGATATATTTCGTTGAAAAGCCTCGTCTTAGCCCTGCTATGACTATGTTTTTCGTCTCATATCTCAAAAAGCCTCTTTGTTAGAAATGAGGAATTTATTCTTTAACCATTACTTAGGATTCTTAAATTTTCAGCACAAAAGTAAGGAATTTTAAGAACTCCTTTTTGCTAACGCCTTTTTTGTTGATATATTGAATTAGTGATGACTAAAAAAAGCAAAATATAAGGTATAAAAACACCAATTTTTTTACAAATACACACACATTATTGTATTTTTGTTTCATAATTAATGATTCATAAAAAATAAGTATCATGGAGAAAACAAGTATCAATCCGAAGTTAGAAGAAAGTTGGTTAGAAGTATTGAAAGATGAGTTTAAGCAGCCTTATTTTGTGGCGTTAAAAAAATTCTTAGTAAAAGAAAAAGCAGATGGGCAGGTGATTTATCCTCCTGGACCTTTGATTTTTAATGCCTTTAATTCTCTGCCTTTTGACAAAGTAAAAGTAGTCATCTTAGGACAAGATCCTTATCACGGACCAGGACAAGCCCATGGACTTTCTTTTTCTGTGCAAGATGGTGTGAGAGTTCCGCCTTCCCTCAAAAATATTTATAAAGAAATCAATGATGACTTGGGTTTAGAAATTCCCAAAACAGGTAATTTGGAGCCTTGGGTCAAACAAGGAGTCTTTTTATTGAATGCGACTTTGACTGTTCGACATAAATCTGCCAATTCGCATAAAGATAGTGGTTGGGGAACCTTTACACAAGCAGTCATTAAAAAGTTGTCGGATGAACGAGAAGGATTGGTCTTTATGCTTTGGGGACGTTTTGCTCAAAGTAAGGCGGCTTTTATTGACAGAGCAAAACATCATGTCTTAGAATCTGCTCACCCTTCGCCTTTCTCTGCACATAATGGATTCTTTGGCAATAAGCATTTTTCGACAGCGAATCGTTTGTTAGAAGAACAAGGACTAGAGCCTATTGATTGGAGTATTGGATAAAGATACTTGACTAATTCAAAAAAATGAGTTAAATTGTATTTGGTTTTGAAATATTATTTTTATTAAAATTTGTTTCAAGAATCTTATTTATTAACAATTTAAAACCCATTGAATTATGAAAATCAAGAATTTTCAATTGACTAAAGAAGTCAAAACCCTATCTCTCCAACAGAAATGTATCATCAAAGGAGGTACACAAAATACTGAACATGATACTGCTGAAATAAGAAGGAGATGTGTAGGACATTGGATCTATAATGGATAGCTTATATCAAGCTTTTTAGTCATTTTTATTAACAATTTAAAACTCATGTAATTATGAAAACCATCAAGGATTTTCAATTGACTAAAGAAGTCAAAACACTTTCTTTAAAACAGAAAAATGTCGTTAAAGGAGGTACACAGGATACAGAGCATGATGCTGAAATGAATAGGCGGCATATGGTAGGTCATTGGATTACTTATCAGTAAGACTAATGTAACTCTATTTTAGCCTTTGAAAGTTTTGACTAAAAATTTTCAAAGGCTTTTTTATTGATTTTTATCTAACTTCTCCAAAAACTCAATTCGATTATCAAAAGGATCATACACATAGAAACGACGTATATTGGGAATGGCTGTTGCATCCTTTGTTGGAACCTCTTTTTCCTCCAAATATTTTCTTATCTCTTCTAAGTTTTCAACCTCAAATGCGGGATGTTTTTTCGACTTAGGGGTATGATTTTCTGTACCAATATGTAATTGAATATCAGGAAGTTGATACCACAAACCACCATTGGCTTGTAATGCTTTTGGTTTAGGGATTTCTTGAAGATGAAGCAGGTCTGTATAAAATGCTCTTGCTTGGTCTTCGGCTCCTGTGGGAATGCAAATTTGTAAATGATCTAGGCGTTTGATAAAGTTTTTCATTTGTAATGATTTTGTCTTTTTAATATTGTTTTTTATCTTCACATATTCCCCGATTTCTCCTCAAAAACTAAATTATGTCGGGCTATGGAACCCAAATATCCCCTTTTTATCAAACAACTTTTGTTGATTTTATTTTGTATGCCCATGAGTCTTTTTGCACAAGATACCGACACGTACATGGTGCAAATTGCGGCTTATGGTGAGAGACGTTCACAAGCTTATTTTCAAAAAAGAGGCATTGATCAAGTTTCTGAAAAGATAGAGTTGAGTACTTTGTACAAATACTTTTTGGCTGATACTTTTAATAATCGTGAAGCAGCAGAAAAAGTTCAAGAAACCATCAAACAACAAGGCTTTTTCTCATTTGCAAGAGTGATTAATATTACAGAGTTAGAAGACCTTTGCAGTAGTTCTTGCAATCGTTCTGTCCCTATGACCTCTGTGATGATTATTTCACAGGACGAGATTATTCGGGTACGCAATGTCTTTTTTGGATTTGACAGTGATTTGCTCAATCGAGAAGGTCGGGAAGAATTGGAGAAGCTGGCGGTTATATTGGTGGAGAATACAACTTATCTAGTCGAAGTTCATGCCCATACCGATGCTGTTGGCGATAATACGTATAACCTCAACTTGTCGGAAAGGCGTAAGAATCGAGTAATTAATTATTTGAAATATTTGGGTGTGCCGCCTTTTCAGATTGAGTCTTATGTTTATGGTGAGGAAAGTCCAATTGCTTTAAATCAAAAAAATGGGATGGATGTGCCTGCGGGTCGGCGTTATAATAGACGGGTGGAGTTGAAGGTCAAGGAAAATAGCAAGTTGTTGGATGTGGTTGAAGATATTATTGTGCCAGAGAATTTGCGGAAGATTGATTAGTTTGTTAGTGACAAGTGAGAGTGACGGGTGACAGGTTACTTTTTTATGGTAGTGACGATAGGACGGTATTTTAGCCCATTGTCCGCAGCCGATAGTCCATAGTTTAGTTCAGTTCGTACATTTTGATAGATGTGTAATCCGGCTACCCGTCTAAGCTTGCCAATTGCCTTTATATCTAAAGAAAGGGTAAGTCGTTTCAATCGGATTACTATGCAAGTAGTGAAGAGCGTAATCCGATTGATTTATATTACAGGACTCCTTTCTCTTTATCAATCGGATTGCCTCTTCTGTGCGTGGGTAGCAATCCGATTGAAGCGATACCTTTTTTCTTTGATTGTAAAATGGGGCAATCATCGTGGCAACTTTAGACGGGTGACCTGTAATCCTATTCATCTTTTAGGCTTTATTATTTGGACAAAGAAGCTTTTAGGGAAGCGGAGGGTTCATTGCTTCGTCGTTGTAGCAAGTCCCGCTATCCGTTCTCATTCGTGTT
>JAHDBB010000278.1 GCA_020630635.1 Chitinophagales bacterium | reverse complement strand
AAAAGGTTTAAACTGGAACTAAGAAGGTGTGACCTTTCAAAAATAGCCCCGATAGGAGTGGTATAAATGTAATGCGTTGGCTTCCTAAAACGTTGGCACATTTATAAGAACGGATAGCGGGACTTTACGTAACGACGAAGTACTAAACCTTTTGCTCCTAATAAAACTAACGTTTTTTAGTGAAATCAATCCAAATGTCATGTTCCTTTTCAATGGTGTGTAAAGTTAGTCTTTCTGATTCTTTTTGAATATCATCTCCTGTTTTGTAATCAGCAATTTCTAGGGCTTTGGGACTGGATACTTTGAAAAATTCTCTTGCAAAATAATTGTAAAAAAATAAATCGTCTAAGGTGTGAATATGTGGAGGCAAATTCTTAGAGGCAATTTTTTCTTTTGCTAAATAAGGGCGAAAATCTTTAAAAAGTACCCAATATAATCTAAAGGTTTCTTGGGTTTGTGGATTGAATACAATGGGACAAATTGCTAGAATAAAGTTTTGATAAATTTGTCTTTCATGGTCAAAAACATCGTCTTTTTTGATGATGTAGCTTACTATTTCGAGATTCGATGTGTTGAGACTATCTAATTGATTATTAGTGAGTTTATATTTATCATAAAAAGTATCATTGGAAAAACAATCCACTTTTTGGGTACTAACAACTTCATCTAACATTTTAAAAAGTCGGTCATTGTCAAAGATAAGTGGATTGTTTTTAGGATATATTTTATCCCAACTTCGTTGATGCCAAACAACCATCCTTTCTCTTAAATAAAACCATTCAATATAGCCTTCCTTATTATAAGTTGGTTGATAAATAGCTTGATTCAATAATTGTACGACGGGATTATCAGGAACTTTGGGGTAGATGCGTTTAAAGCTATAAGGACCTTCATAAATGCGTTGTGTTCTAAGTGTGCCAGTCGAATCCCAAACTGTCCATTGACCGCTTCTTTGATTGTGTTGAAAAGTACCTTCTGCTTTCTTTTGTCCGTTGGTGTAAAAGGAAGTGTAAGTACCATGAAAACGTCCATCTTGTTGTTCATAAATGCATTTCCATTGTTCACCTTCATAAACTTGTTGTGTTTCTAAAACAATCGAAAATAAAAAGGCGAGTAGTAATAAATGCTTCATTATTTTAAGAGTTTTATTTGCCAACAATTTTCAATTTGTTCAATATCTGACTTTTGTTTTTCGTCCTTGAAATCAATAGATTGTTTCACACAACGAAAACCAATATTTCGATAACCTTCATCGCCAAAATATGAAAATGAATACATCAGAGGATATGCTTGCTCAAATAAATACGAACTGCCAATGACTAACCTACGTTTTACAGTAGAGTAAGAGTCTTTATCAAAACAACACCATAGATCATAATTATAAATAAGACCTGCAAGGCTACCAACGCTATTTTGGAACATGTAAAATTCTTCATATTTACTTCCTGTCAACCAATCAGAATAAAGTGAATCTAAATCATGGACCATATTGTTTTCATTCAAATAATGATAAGCCATCAACCATTCAGAACAATGTGGTAGCCGATAAACAAATGTAATACTGTCTTTGGGATTCTCTTGTAAGGTTTTCCATTTACAAAAATTCATGGCATCTTCCCAAGAAACTCCTAAGACGGGAAAGGTTTCATATTGTGGATCATTGATGTAGCGTTGATAGTCCTGTTGATTCACTAAAATACTGCTATCAGGCAATTGACTCTTGTATAAGTCTTTATTGTTGATCGAAGCCAAATATTTTTTATATTCTTGCAAAGTAATAAACTCACTCATTTCAAATGCCTCAACAGTTGTTGGACTATTACAATTTTGAGTGTCCCGAAGTATTTTACATAAATCAAGTGTTTGTTTGGGAATCGTATAAAAATTTTGAGCAAATAATGGAATAAATGCAATCCAAAATAAGATAGACGTTAGTAAGATTTTAAGCATCGTATTCATGTTTTTTTCTTCTTATTTTCAAGGCTTCACCCATATCGTCGCCACCATCCTTTCGCTAACTTCTGTTCGCTTAGCCAACGCCTCTCGTTTTGCTTCTGGTTCAATACTGTCGAGGTCTGGAATGATATAACGACTCAACAACTTACCATTGGTCCCAATAATCGCTGTCCACATCATCGGAGACGCAACAATCTCTACTTGTGGAATTTCTGCTTTGGGAATTTGACGATAAATGGGACTGATTTGATTGAAAACATGTCCATTGAGAACGCTTAAAAATTCTGCATCAATCCAGTGTTCTAAGTCTGATTCTTTGTTGCCATTAAAATCCAATTGCCAGCCGACTCTAATCGGACTGCCTTTTTCAATTTCTGCAATCAAGGCTTCAATAGAACCTTCAATAACTTTACCTTCAAAGTCAGTTTTTAGTAAAAGTTGTGGGTCTTGTGAAAATGCCATAGTGGTATGTAAAATAAGGTAAAGAAATAAGATTAATTTTTTCATGATGAGGGGTTTATATACATAAAGGCATTTTAAATTTAGATTTTTCAAAAATCACCTTATTCCTCAATATTAAGCAATCCCGCAAGTCTTTTCGACTTGTGGTTCTAAATGCAAGTAAGTCTTTTCGACTTACGGAATCTAAAAATAGTTTGCCGTTATGTATAAAATGAAAAATGTATTAGTTTTATTTGATGATTGTTGAAGAAGCAATCACACAATTTTACCTTCCAACCACTTCAAATATTTGGGAAAGTTTTCATTGTTGGGATGCGCTTCTATCAAATCCAATATCAAGGGTTGGGATTCTCTATAGTAGTGTTGAGCTGTTGCTTTATCTTGCATTTGTGTCTCATGGAAATGTCCTAAATCCTTATAAGATTCTGCCATATTGACTAACACTTTTTTAGGAAATTCATCATACAATTGCTTCAAAATATTGTGGCTGTGATTTAAATAATTGAGTGATTCCTTGAGGTCTTTTTTATGTTGATAAACGAAACCAATCGCTTTGTAAACAGAAGATAAAGCATATCGTAAAGCAAAGTCTGTCGGTGCCTGTTTCAATTCGATAGAAATCTGTTTACGGTAGATATGGTAGAACTCCAATGCCACATCCATATTTTTTCTCTTGTAATGCAAATCTCCTAAAAAACGACAAATATTCATAAACTCATAAAGTGCCTTCAAATTATTGGGAAAAGCTTGCTGGATTTTTTTGCAGAGTTGGTAGCTTTTTTCGGCAAATGCTAAAGATTGATCCAATTGGTTAGCCTTCTTATACTTTCGAGCAAGATCTAATAAAGACTTTACATATTCTAAACCATATCGCCAATCATTTTTATGATGTTCATAAGTTTTCTGGATAATCAATGTTTTTTGTTCACAAACAACTAAGGCTTTTTGAGGAAGTTTTAATTGGTCGTAAATAATTTCTAAATTTTTAAATCCATTGGCTAGTTCCTCTTGATAATGTGTACGTTTAGGAAATGCTTGAACTAAATCTTGATTGAGCGTAATCGACTTTTCAATGAGCTTAATGACTTCATCTGTATTTTTACGTTGTTGATAATAAAGGCGAGCAAGGTTTTTACAAGCAAATACAAAGTTATATTTTATATCTGTTGATTGTGGCTGTTGATCATAAACCTGATAAGCAATCAAGTAGTTTTTTTCATAATACAAGCTTGCTTTCTTTATGTCTTTATTTCGTTCACAGTAACTTGCAATTTGATGGGCTAAATTGGAAAGAATGGGAACAGGAGTCTTTAGGTATTCTAAAACACTTTCGGCATAATAAATATAAATAGTGGCTGTTGATTCATCTATGCTAAGAAATTTTTTGTTAGCATTATCATATTCTAAACCATCTGCCAAGCGACGTAGAAAATGTTTACAATCTTTTTCAATATTGGGATGATTCGTAAGAATAAATGCTTTATGCTCAAAAGATAGTTTGTAAGCATTGTAATGAGGATCATAGATCAGCCATTGTTTTTTGACCAATGTTTTGAGGGTCTCCTCTACTGTGAGGAATGGATCATTTTCTGCCAAAAGACCTTTGAGAGATAAGTACTGCTCGTAAGTAATATCGGCTCTTTTAAGTTCTTGATGGAGTACTTTTTCATCGAGCATTTCCCACGCATAAGCCCTTTTAATACCTTTTAATTCTAATGCGGTCAAAGGCTTTAATAATTCTACAAGGATAGCATTAGGTATATCGGTATTTGGTAAAATAGCAAAGACAGTCAATAACTCTAATTCTGCTTGAGTGATTTTTTTACCCTTGATTACATGCACTTTTTGAGCATATTCTTGAGAGCGTTTAGTCCTGTCTTCTTCCCATATTAATTGAGCTTCAGGAGTCTTCATTTTCTCTCTAAATTCCGTATCATCTATTATCAAGGTTCGATTTTTTAACCCTGTTTTTTTAACGATCTTAGAGGACTTAGAAGGAGCAGGTCCTGACGTAGTCGAGGGTGGGACATTTTGCGTAGAAGAAGGTTGAGAAGGTTGGTTTTTTTCTTGTGTGGATTGGGGTTGAGGTGGGGAAGGAGTCGATGCATTTTTTAAGATATTTTGATAAGCCGTCCAGCCTTTTTGATGTGCTGGCTTTTGTAGAATCTGTAAAAATTGAGTTGCCATCTCTTTTTGTAAATCTTCAAAAATACAATAGATTTCGATTTGATTTTCGTCGTAAAAATCAGGGGCAATTTCTTCAATAACTTGATTGATTTTCTTGTGATTGAAGGTGTTGACATCTTTAGTATCAGGAAGGTGTTGTAGGTATTCTGTAAGAAACTGTTTTTGTAACGACTCAAAAAAAGGCGGGCTTAATAAAGGAAGGGCTTCGCCAAGTTCATTGACAAAATCATTTAATGCACCAGGATTGTCATTATTTTTTTTGACCTTGAAAAGCATCATTTTAAGAGCTTGCCCAAAGACTTTTTGCAACACTTCATGGGCAGTTCCAGTAGTTGCTTTTTTATCATTAAAAGCTTGAAATAATTTTTGGGATTGGGATAAAAAGCGATCTTTTTCATTCGTTTTGAAGGCTCCTTTCATAATACTAGAAAGGCAAACCAATAAAACCGTCTTGGAAGTTTGTAAGGCAATATCTTTTGGGGCAGGCATATTTTTTTATAACAAATATACTATATTCACACTAATTTTTAAAAGGTTTTTTTCATTATTTTTAGGAGCGAACGTTTAGTCTTTCATCGCAATGGCAAGTCCCGCTATCCGTTCTCATCCCCTTTGTAGAGCAAATTCATGAATTTGCTCTACAAAGGGGATACCACTCCTATCGGGGCTAGTTCGTTGTGGTCTCAACCTATAGTAACTAAACCGCTTTAGAATTTAGGATTTTGATATTAGAATTTAATCCATTCGGGGCTAGTTCGTTAAGGACACAACTTCTCAAAAAATGTATCAAATGATGAACCGCAATTTGACAACTATCATGCACAAACTGAACCAAAGTTGTCAAATTTCAAGTGCGAACCACTAAAAGATAAAAGAGGTAACAAGCGAACCCAAATAGCCCCGATAGTAGCGGTATAAATGCAATGCGCTGGCTTCGTAAAATGTTGGCTGCATTTATAAGAGCGGATAGCGGGACTTTCCAAAACGACGAAGCACTGAACCCTTCGCTCCTAGCCTAAAATAAGAATAGGATTATCAGGATTTTTCGAGATTAATAGGATTTGGATTTATACTCAAGCTCACTAATTGAACCGAATCGTCTCATCGTCCCAACATGTAAAAAGTGAATCGAATCGTCCATCGCCCCAACATGTAAAAGTGAACCGAATCGTCCCATCGTCCCAACATGTAAAAAGTGAACCGAATCGTCCCATCGCCCCAATATGTAAAAAGTGAACCGCACTATTACTCAAAACTAGGAGCTTTCTTTTTGATGCGTTTAGAGATGCCAAAGCCAAGCGTAACAGAGTGGAAATTACCCTCTAAGCCATTATATTTACGAGAAAATTGAGGAAGATTATACGCATAGCGAGTACGAAAGAAAAAGCCATCCGTTTGAGCGTTTGAACGAGGCTTTACCAAAATAAGTTCACGTATAAATTCTGAAAAATTGAAGTCAAGATTTAAGCCCAATGAGTAAGTAACCGCTTGTAATTTATCATAAGTTGGTGAATTAGGCTCAATGATCAGCGCAGAAGTTTTGACACCTGTATCTTGTATTTTGTGCGAACCAATACCAACAAAAGGAGCTAATTTCACCATATTGGTATTAAGGATTTGATAACCCAAAGCCGTTTCATACAAAAAGACCGATAAATTCAAATCCTCTTCCCATTCAATATTATCAATGACTAAAGGCTTTTGGGTGCGAGTAGTTGCCAAAGAGTAGCGTAAATACAAAGCCAAGTTTTTATAGCTTACATCTATTGCCCCTTCAATGGGAGCAAAATAATCATTAAAAGCTGTTCTTAATTCTTGGGTATAATTGCCTTTACCCCTAAAAATTTCTACTGCAATACTCCAATCACTTGGGATGCGTTCATCAGGTATTTTTTTAGAAGAAGAAGGAGCTTGAGCAAAGGCAGTAAAAGACCATAATAGGAAAAATCCTAAGACGATTTGTTTCATAAAGTGTGGATATTATGAGGACTAAACGACTTTTGTCTTTCAAATATTATCCATCTTTTAACTTTTTTAAAGCCAACCTCACCTTATCCGACTTTTTTAACATTTCCACTGTCTTTTTATCAACCGAAAAAACACAAATATCTTCCTGTATTTTTAATTTTAAGGTATAAATGTCATGAACCTTTTTAAGGTCGATTACTTCCCCCACACTTTCCCATACATTTCCCATCTTTAAATATGGCAACAATAAAGAAGTGTCCCCTTGATGAACAATTTTACCATCTTCTAAAATAAATACTTGATCTGACAATCGAATGATTTCATCTACATCATGGCTGATCAAAATAGTCGTATGCCCATATTCTTGATGAACTTGTAAGATATACTTTTGAAGTTTGGAACGCATCTGATAATCCAGTGCCGCAAGCGGTTCATCCAGCATCAATATTTGGGGCTTTTGAACCAATGCACGGGCAAGGGCAACTCTTTGTTTTTGACCACCTGATAAAGTAGCAGGTTTTCGATTCTTCAAATTACCCAATTCGATGATTTCGATAAGGTCACCGATGATTTTTTTATCTTGTTTTTTCGTCAATGCAAAAGTCAAGTTTTCTTCAACCGTCATATTGGGAAAAAGAGCGTAGTCTTGAAATACAAAACCGACTTTCCTTTTTTGAGGAGATAGATGGATACGTTGAGCAGTGTCTAACCAAGTTTCCTGATGGACGATAATTTGTCCTTCATCAACAGACATCAAACCTGCCAACATCCTAAGGATAGAGGTTTTGCCAGCCCCCGATTGACCATAAAGCGTCACAAAAGTTCTAGGCTCAATTTTAAAATCGACCTGTAAATGCATTACTCCATTGGGAGCATTCAGTTTTTTATGTAAAG
Source organism: Chitinophagales bacterium (assembly GCA_020630635.1). Taxonomy (GTDB): domain Bacteria; phylum Bacteroidota; class Bacteroidia; order Chitinophagales; family UBA2359; genus JAHDBB01. The sequence goes on along the minus strand of JAHDBB010000278.1, from coordinate 745 downwards.
CAACTTGTATCATCGTCCAAAGTAACGTTTATTAATCCAGTAAACCAGCATCAAAATAACAAAAGAAATGGCAAATAAAATGAAAGAATAAGTATGGGCAGCCGCATAATTGAGCGATTCTACCTCGTCATAAATAGCGATAGAAGCCACCTTCGTTTTGTTAGGAATATTCCCCCCAATCATCAAGACGACTCCAAATTCTCCAATCGTATGAGCAAATGTCAAAACCATTCCCGTAAAAATAGATGCTCGGATATTGGGAAGTAAAACCTTAAAGAGTGTCGTTGTTTTTGATTTACCCAATATATAAGACGCTTCTATCAAAGAAGTGGGAACATTGGTAAAACCAGATAAAATAGGATGAACCATAAATGGTAAACTATAAAGCATGGAACCCAATATCAAACCTTCAAACGAAAAAACAAAACGTATTCCCAAGATTTCATCAAGCCAATGACCGATAAAACTGGAAGGGCTAAATGCCAATAAAAGATAAAATCCTAAAACGGTAGGAGGCAAAACCAGTGGCATACTCACTAAGGTAGAGATAATGGATTTAAGTTTGTTATCAGAGTAAGCCAACCAATAAGCCAGAGGAATGGAGATTAGGAGTAAAAGAAAGGTGGTAATAATTGCTAATTGGAAAGTAAGTAAGAGTGGTTGCCAGTTGATCATGTTTTTTGCTTACCCTATTTTATTTTTGTAAAGGTCGCAAAGTTTTTTCATCAAATGAAACTCCATACCC
>JAHDBB010000277.1 GCA_020630635.1 Chitinophagales bacterium | reverse complement strand
TTTCATCAGTTCCTCTTCATTGGTCTCTTCGTTCAGCTTATAATAATGTTTTTTTTGCATCTTTTTCTATCTTATCAAGTTTAACATTAGAGGTCTTAGCAATAGGAAAGTATCTATTAAAAAAAGGATAATTTAACTTTCTTCCATGTTTCACATCTTGATGCTTATCCCAGTTACTAAGTACGTCCACAGGCATTCCATAATCATGCTTCATGGTACTCCAAAAATACTCTTTAGACCAAGAACGAACTTCATTCTTACCTTCATCATCTAATATCATATAATAACGATTGAGAGGTCGTATGAAAAGTCTTCGTCTGTCCTCAAAAAAAGAAGATGCACTTGAATATTGAAAGGATAAAATAATATTGCGAATATGAGGATTATTTTCTGTAAAAAATTTTAATTTATAATAGTTATAAAAATAACTTTCTCCCCCTTTTGCATAATTAGCAGAACGTTTAATCATTTTGGGATCATATCCCATCATTCCAGAATCTCCTAAGACAAGCGTTCTTAACTTTTTGTTAATATGAAAGTTCTTGGGGCTATATATGGTATTTACCACGTTTTTAGAAATAAAGCCTGTTAGAACAAAAAGAAGACAACCAATGATAACAAAAAGAATTCCATATGTTATAAATTTTTTCATACTTCTTTAATTATTTCTTAGCAGCAGGTTTCTTTTTCTTGGCAGCGGGTTTCTTCTTCTTAGCAGCAGGTTTTTTTGCCTTTTCTTTTATAACCTTACCATTTTCATCGTAACGTATTGGACTTCCGATACGCTTGTCATTTTTAAACTGGCTTTCGCTCTTAACCATTCCTGATTCATACCAGTAAGTTGTTTGCCCTTCTCTTTTTCCCCTGACATATTTTTCTTCTTTAAAAGATTTGCCACTTTCATAAAATTCTCGAATATCGCCATCTAAGAATCCTCCTTTATAGGTTTCATCTTTTTTTATATTTCCATTTTTAAAATATATTTTCAAAAAACCATTTCCATTATCATCTACGTTTTTCTCTGTCTTTTTTGATCCATTGTTATACCACTCTGTATAGTTAGCACTTTCCTTTCCATGAATAAACGTCTTCTTTCGTTGAGGATTACCATTATCATAAAACAACTCTTCTACCCCATGTTTTTTGCCTTCTTTGTCAAAACTTCGTCTTACTTTGATTTGTCCGTTATCAAAATACCCTGTCTCTTCTCCAATTTGTAAGCCTGACTCACTATAGGCACGACTTATTTTTTCTTGTCCATTTTCATACCAAAAATCTTGTTTCAACTTGACTCCATTCTTGAACAACTCCTCACTCCTTTTTTTTCCATCCTCAAACCACACCATTTTTTTTCCATCTAACTTACTTTCCTCATTGTAAAATTCTTCTAATTTTAGTTGTCCATTAGAATGCCATTGTTTATGCTCTCCTACAAGTTTACCATTATTATATTGTGCAATTTCTTGGTTTTGTCCATCTTCAAACCATAATTCATACTTTCCCTGTTTAATTTTTTTATCATCCAATAGAACAAACGCGCTTCTTAACTGTTCTTCAGATGAATCATACCAGTCTTGTTTGATAAAATGTCCTTCTACTAATGGATCTTTTTTTATTTGCATTTTTTTATTTCCTGAAGGAAAAAAAACCGAACGTTCAGCAGAACGTTTTCCATCTTCAAAATACTCTTGTTTTGCTACCTGTCCATCTTCAAACCACTCCTTTTTTTCACCAAAAGGCACCCCTTCAGTATAGTTTACTTCTGTTTTCTTTTGTCCATTTTCATGATAAACAGTCTTTACACCATCCAAAAGCCCATTTTTGTAAGAAGAAGAGACTTTGACCCTATCACTTCCTTTAAAGGGAGCATTAATAATTCCAGTATAAGGTTGATCTTTATAATAATAAGTATCTCCTTTTTTCTGCAAATCATTCATGGTCACTTCTTTTTCAGCACATGAAATAAAACAGAAAAATATCCAACATAACAACAGTAGCTTTTTCATTTATTTTGTATTTGGTTTATTTTTTTTCCTTTGCTTCTCTTCTAGCTTTCCTTCTTAATGCAATCTCTAATTCATCCCCTGCTTTGGTATTATTAGGATCTAACTTTAAGGCTTTTTTACTAGCAATAATAGCTTTTTCATAATCTCCTTTTTTATTATGAATATAAGCTTTTAGGCGATAAAGATAAGATTTATTATCTTCTTCCTCTAATTTCAAAGCCGTATTAGCAGCATTAATTGCCTCATCATAGGCTTTTAAGTTGGTATATGCCCTACTAAGATCTGCATACGCTTTCGGATTTTTCTCTTTTTCTGCTTTTGCTTTATTTTTTCGGAGTCTTTCATATGCATCACTTTCTTTAAGCTCTCGCTCCTCTTTTCGTTCATGCTCATAAACATAATAATCTGGATTAAAAAACTTTTCCGCTTGTAGTAAATAAGGAATAAAAGTTCTAGCAATGCCTTGATCTACAAAAATATTTTTGAACTTCTTTAGTTCTAATCCGATGATACCACTGACACAAATAACTAAAATCACTGGTTTTAACATTCCTAGGTTAAATTTCTTGTGTCGATAAAGAGCCAGTATAAAAGACGCTGCAAAGAAACGATAGATAAAATCTAAACTCATAGCATAGCGAACATGGCGAATCAAAAAAGATAAAACAAAGAACATGTAGGCAAAGAAAATCAAAAAGATAATATGTATAGGATCTACTTTTTCATTTCTTAGATGATACCCAACTGAAACTAAAAACAGAATGGAAACAACAGGAGACAATATGAAATAGTCTATAAAATACTGATACCAAGGACCTGCTTTAAAACTCTCACTAAAAAAGGTTAAATGTTTATCTACAAAGTGTTTTTGTGACTGATATTGGGCAATCTCTATCACACCACTTAAACCACCATATAAGATAGCATAAATAGCCAACAGAATAATACCAGGCACAACAATACATAGTCCTATATCCAACCATCTTATTTTACTTTTCAAAAAGATCTTATAGATAAAAAGACCTGCTATACAAAAAGGATAAACAAGAATGGTTGTTTCTTTTAAACCAATCCCAAAAACAACTCCCAAAATCAGATACCAAGCATATTTTCTATTTTCTGTTTTAACAAAATTAATAAATGAAAATAACAAAAATATAACAACAAGATAGTGTTGCATTTCTGTTAAAGGTCGTCCCGCATAGGCTAAAATAAGTGGTGAGAAAACAACTAATATTCCCGTCAAAAAGGCTATCTTATCATCATAATAACGACTCAAAAAATGAGCAATAAGTAAGGTTAACAAAAATAAACCTGTTAACTGTAAATACTTACCAGAATCATAATTGGGAAAATAACGCAATGCATAAGCATGCATTAATATCCTCCCAAACCGTAAAGGGTGATGATACTCATTTCGTCGAGGTCCTCCCCTTTTCACTCCTTCAATAAAGTCAACTCTTAATTTTTCAAAACCATCAAATACTCCGTATTCACTTACGACCTTTGCTTGATTGTAAAATTTATTGGAATCTGTATTTCTATAATAGTTGTCATCTGGTGCCCACTTAAAAGTAATAATGATACTCAGAATAACAATTAATAAATAAGGGATTAAAAGCTTTTTATCCTTAAAAACCATTTTCTTTAATATATTTGATTATAATGCTCCTTCTTTAATTATTGGAATAGGTGCAAAAATACTAACTTTCTCTTCTCTATCATCAAATCGTTGAATGTCACCTATGTTTACATAATTACTTGGATACAAAATTCCCTTGTCATTAAAACAAGTTTGTATGGTATCGTTCAACTCTGTTCCTTTCTCCATAATCAAAATGGTTTTTTCTAAATTAGTTAGCTTAGTATTTTCAACATGATAACAATTGAGCTTATGATAGTCACTATGTGTCCAAGTATTGGTAGGACTCATGCCATTGAGTACATAAATGAGTCCTGGCATTTTTGAAAGTGCTATCAAAGGATCACCCATCTCAAAAGTGGTCTTATTTTTTAAAATATCTTCTATTTCTTTTATAAAGTATTTGGTTTTGACATCTACTCTCATGGGTTTGATCATATCAAATCCTTCTACTTGCTCAGTCTGTTGCCACAAAGTACCATTGACTCTTTGAGGATTATACACATACCCGTTAATGGTTTGAGCCACACCAAAAAGTCCTAAAATACAAGACATAAATAAAGGTACATAAGCTCTATTCGTCAATTTTTCTAATCCTTGAAAAAGAATTAAGAATGCAATAAACCAAGCAAATAAATATCCCATCCCTTGTAAAGTAATAGGATTATTATTACCTGCGGCAGCAACTACTGGTAAAAGTAAAAAAGAAAAACCAACCAGAAATGCTTCTCTCATATAAGGCGACTTAATCAAACGCCTTATACGATGACGATTAGTATGGACCAACATGATACCGACTACTGTAAAAAGTAATAAAACATAGATATTATTGGCCGTCTGATTATAGAACATACCACTATAATACCAGTTAAAACGACTTGCATTTACAAGTATATAAAATAGCATGAAAACATAGCCACCTAATAACCACTTATCTGCTTTTTCTAAATTTTCAGTCTCTTTATTCTTATTCGTATAATAACGGTAAAAGCCAAACATTCCTGCTAAAATCAATGGTATCTCAAATAATCTAACAACTGAACGTCTTAAAGCAGAAACACTAGATCGTTGATACTTCTCCAATATTTCTATCATATCATGATCTGGATAAACTTTTTGATAAGCAAAAATTTGTTCTACCCAAGAAGGAAAAGATTGGATGAAAAGATGGTAATATAATAATACTAAACAACCACCTAAAGCAACTAATCCTAACTCACTTATCATTTTGATAAACTCTATATTGCCTCGATTGATCCTAATAAAAATGTATAATAGGGCTAAGGAAACAGCAAACAAAATAGCTGTGGTAAATTTGGCAAAAAACATAATGCCAATTACAGCTCCTGCACTTACAAAAAGTGCATATCTGGCTGGTGTCATTAATGTTTTACCTTCTCCTTTTAATGGAACTTTGGTGATACCATATAGCACCAATCCCATCACTATCTCCATACAGATCAAGACAAAAGTATTATATGAAAGAGTAGTGGGTTGTAATGAATAACTAACAAAACTTCCAATGGTAATGAAAGAGAAAACAGCTAGTTTATTAAAACTGAAATTTTGAAAAAACTTGTTCTCTTGTATCCAATGCCAAAATCCCCAAGTTAGTATCCAAGAGGAAATAATAGTTAATACAAAACGAACTATTTTTATCCCTAAGATTTCTAAGTTTAGCCAACCCAAAAAATGTTGAAAAAACCATTGGTATTGCCAGAAAGGAGGGGACTCTTCTGGATGTTTGAGTAACATCACATGAAATCCTGTGTCTGTAAAATCAAAGCCTTTGTTCAATCCCCATAAAACTACTGACATCACTACTATTAAGCCCATCAATAATATGCCAGATACTATTTTCTTTACCATTAATTTTTAACTCTTTGATAGTAACGATCAGTGTCTAATGAATCATCATTGAGTATAATAGTGGGTGAGACCATGCAAAATAGCCCCGATAGGAGTGGTATTCGTGTATGCAGCGTGGGCTGCCCAAAACTTGGCGACACGAATGAGAACGGATAGCGGGACTTGGCTTTACCACGAAGCTCCCAACCGTTCGCTCCTAAAAATAAAATTTCATATTTTCTAAATAATGATTCTTAAGTTTTCATTCCTCCTCCCCTTAATAGGTGAGCTTAAAGTCTAGTGCTAATCAAATAAATTTTTTGACAAAATCAAGAATTTATTGATATGTTGAAAAAAAACACATTTTAATCACAATTAGCAACAATTGAATTTAACTTTGCAAAGTTAAAAACTTGTTTTCAAGATAAAAACGAAAGTTCGTACTTTCATTCAATATATGGCTAATTAACATCTATTTTGTGTTAATTTTGATGAAACGTCACTCACATTTTTTTTGATATTATAATAAATAAACATCATTTGCTGATTTTTTCTAAAATAGTCCAAAATGAAATTGAAACTTTATGCTATTCTGGTGCTTTTATGCTGTGTCTTGTCTTCTTGTCTCAAACAAAAAGTAGAGTTTTCTCAATTGAGAGAAACCAAAAAAGGTCTATTTATTTACAATAAGACTCCCTTCTCTGGAAAAGCAACCAAGTATTACAAAGATGGTAATGTCCATTTTGAGCAAGAGTTTATGGATGGAAAACCCAATGGATTCAAAAAAGTGTACTCTCCAGAAAAAAAATTAGATTATGAAGTCATCTTTTTGGATGGTCTCAAACATGGTGAGGGGATCAAATATTATCCCAATGGACAAGCTGAATACAAGGAGGATTTTATCAATGGTAAGGTGGAGGGAGTCAAAGAGGTTTTTTATAAAAATGGCACACCCAAAGCAACTATCCAATATAAAAATGGAAGAAGAAATGGTGAACGCACCATGTGGCATCCCAATGGAAAGATCAAAGAAAAGGTCAATATCAAAGCAGGTAAAGAAGAAGGGCTATTGCAGGCTTGGTATGAAAATGAACAAATGAGTCGAGAAGAAAATTATGTGAAGGGTAAGTTACAGGGAACTCAAAAACTGTGGTTTGACAATGGAATCCTCAAAGAAAAAATTAACTACCAAAAAGGTGTCAAAGATGGATTAACTGAAATATGGTATCAAAATGGAAAACCCAAAACAATTAGTGTCTTTAAGGAAGGAAAACCCGTCAAAACAGAAAAGTTCTTCAAAAACGGCAATCCTGAATTGCTCAGAACCTTTGATGAGAATGGAAAATTGGATGGTAAAATTCTGAAATGGTATGACAATGGGAATAAAAAATCGGAGACTTTTTTCAAAAATGGAGAACCTACCGGACAAAAATCCGAATGGGATGCCAATGGTTTGATGATTATAAAATAAAATAGGTATGAAAAAAGGCTGGCACAAATATCTGGTTTATATTTCTTTAATTTTTTTGGTAATTGCCTTATACAGAGCCGATTATCTCAAGATTCCAATTATCTATTCGTGGGGGGATCTACTCCTATCTTTCACTTTACTTTTTGCAGGCTTTCTTGCACAAGTTTGGACATGGTTTACCGTTCTCAAACAATCGAACTCTCCTATTGACTACCCTACTGCACTTGCTGGAACAGGTTTGTCTGTATTCACCAAGTTTATACCTGGCAAAATTATGATCATTGTTGGACGAGCTGCCTACGCTGCTGAAGCATTCCATTATCCGGTAGGCAGATTATCGGCTCTTTCTCTCAATACTCAACTTATTGCACTTTGGTCGGGTCTCACGACAGGCACAATTGGTCTATTCTTTTTAGAAGGTTTTGCCCAATGGAGATGGCTCATCATTGGACTTTTCGCTTTTTTAAGCATTATGATATTCAATACAACCGCCAATAAAATAGTGGAGAAAATCCTTCAAAAAATCTTAAAGAAAAATATCAATCTTCCTCAACTTCATCCTACGGTTGTCCTCAAAGTATTGCCGATTTTTTTCATCTACTGGCTTTTATGGGCAGCCGCTTTCTATTTTTTAGGCAAGAGCCTAAGCACAGGAACAGAACTATCTATTTTATCAGGACTCAGTTTTCCCTTAGCCACGACTTTAGGCATTATGGCCATCATTGCACCAGGCGGCATTGGAGTAAGAGAGGGGATTATTGTAGGCTGTCTTACCCTTTCAGGCGTTGATCCCACCCAAGCGACCACCATTTCTGTCGCTTCTCGCCTTTGGTTTTTCATCGGCGAATCCTTTATTTTCATTCTAGGCTGGTTGACGGATCGCCTTAAAGTTCGCCCTTCTAAACTTCCCCAAAGCAGCAATTCCCAATAAAATTGTCCTTTCTATCTACCATTAGTTTTTTTATTTTTAGGAGAGAACGGACTTTGCTTTGTCGCAACAGGTCTCCCCGCTATCCGTTCTCATTCGTGCCGCCTTGTTTTAGGCAGCCAACGCTTCTACACGAATACCACTACTATCGGGTCTAGATGGTCTTGGAAAGTACTTCTTCGTAACAGAAAACGGCAAAACAAACACCTATCAATAGACCCCAAAACTTAGATCACCCGTCTAAGATTGCCATCATTGTTACATCATTTTACAATCAAAGAAAAGAAGGTGTCGCTTTATTGAATTTAAAATAAGTAC
>JAHDBB010000276.1:2967-8218 GCA_020630635.1 Chitinophagales bacterium | reverse complement strand
TAGTTCTGAAAATGGTCAAATAACACTCAACAAAATTACTAATGCGACAATCTGGAACGCACCCATATTGAAATGCTTGAGAATCTTGCACCATAAAAAACCCCTCTTTCTATTTCAATAGAAAGAGGGGTTTGCATTTATGTTACATGGAACTAAGGAGTGGAGACCTTGACCAAATAGCCCCGATAGTAGCGGTATAAATGCAATGTGTTGGCTTCATAAAACTTAGCTGCATTTATAATAGCGGATAGCGGGACTTTCTATAGCTACGAAGCAGCCAACCTTTCGCTCCTAAAACTAAACATTATGGATAGAATGATTTAATAATTTATCATTCACCATTCATCATTTTTAATTACCAGGAATATTCTCGTTGATGATATAGTTGGTTAAGTTATTGATGTTATTAGGGTGGGTAAGAACATTGAAGAACATGGAAGAAACTTCGTTGTTGACACCTTGATAAATCAATAAGCAATCCATATTTCTATCATTGGGACTATATCCTTCATAGATGTAAGTAATATCACTATTGTTGTTGCCTGGTGCAGTTAAGACTTCAAAGAAAATATCACTGGTAGAACTACCATTACCTTGAAAAATGATCTGTCCATTCGTAGCACCACTCCATAAAGCATAAGAACCATCAGGCATTTGGTGTTGTGCATTTAAACCATAAGTGTTAGACATAGAGGTGAAGTCAACCGTTGTTTCATAATCCGAAGAAAGATAAATCGGATTTTGAGTCATCGCTCCTAAGTGATTTCTGTGACGAATAGCAACATGGTAATAATCATCTTGTAAAGATGGGAAATTGACATCAGAAACACCGTCTGTTCCAACAATATGTCCGTCTCTAAGAATCAAAGCTGCTGCTGTTTCTAAAACTTGTGCAGGATTGTTTTTGTCTCTGATTTCAAGTAAAACCCAATCAACCACTCCGTTATCTCCTTCTATATTCAATACCTCATCAGCTACAGTTTCACCACCACCATATCCAACATGTTGGAAGTAATCAGAATTGCTATAAGGTTCATAATTTGGAATTAAGTTACCTTGATTAAGATCATCTCTCATCATCATATCACCAGTTGTAGTCATTGCACCTTGTAGTCTAGCCATCGGAGCAACACGCAATCCACGATCAACAAATATTTCTTCAAAGTCATTGTCGTCTTCATCGTTAGCAGCATCATCCAACATCATATCGTTGTGATTGTCTACTAAGTCATTTGGTAACGTAAACCCAACTCCCGTGTTTTCGTCTGGAGTAGAATCCACATCATCTCCACTATCAGAAGTGATTTCAGCCCAGTTGTTGTATTTTCCAGTACCAATGACATCAACAGAGATGGTAACAGGTAATTCTACAAATTCGCCTGGTTCTAAATCTCCTAAGTTCCAAGTAATTACACCATTATTATGTACACCACCCATTCCAGCACTTACAAAAGAAGTACCTGGTTGTAATCTATCCATTATGGTAAAGGTACCAGAGTTTACGTCTCCTTGATTGGTTACTTTGACAATAAAATCAACTGTACCACCTAATTCTACTAAAGAGGCTTGACCAGGAGCTAAAATTTTGATAAGAGCTAAGTCGTATTCACAATTTTCAACCGTTACAGGAGCACCGGCTACATCTAAAGAAGCACAAATATTTCCGCCACCTTGTACTAAAAGGCTATTGACATCAAATCCTGTCGTTGTACCAAAATTAACTATGTCTAAGTCCAATGTGTTAGGATCATATACTAATGAGTGGATTGTGTAATCTCCTGCTTGATCGACTGTAAAAGATGGTTGCGCTCCTGCATCAACAATAACCAAACCTTGACCTTGTGTGAGTACATAGATAAGACTGTATCCATCAGGGATGCTTTGATTGCCATCTGGTGTTGCACTAATAGTCGCTGAATTATTTTCTATACAAACATTAGGAACCGTAGGGGTAGATGTACCCGCATCAGGGGCAGTAGAGGTGATGGTTACTTGATCTGTGGCATCACAACCTGTGGTATTATTGGTAACAGTCAGTGTATAAGTACCAGGATTGTTTACAGTTGGATTTTGTATAGTAGAAGTAAATCCGCCTGGACCTGTCCAACTATAACTTACATTGTTTTGGTTAGAACTACCAGATAAAGTGATACTGCCACTTCCACATTCTAATACACTATTACCATCAACAGAAGCATCAGCAGTTGGTACATTGGTATCACCTGTTACAGTCGTAGAAGCTTGTCCTGTACATCCATCTTTGGTGACAGTTACATTGTACGTACCAGGATTGCTTACAGTTGGGTTTTGCATACTAGAAGTAAATCCACTAGGACCTGTCCAACTATAAGAGGCATTGTTAGTACCAGCACCAGAAAGCGTTAATTGTACAGAAGTTTGGTCGCAAGTGATGGGACCATTGTTGCTAGCAGAAGGATTGACATTGGTAATATCTTCTGTTACCGTTGTAGAAGCTTGACCTGTACATCCGTCTTTGGTTACAGTAACTGTGTATGTACCAGGATTGTTGACAGTCGGAGCTTGTTGATTAGAAGAAAAACCACTTGGACCAGACCAGCTATAAGAAGCGTTATTGGTTCCAGTACCAGATACGTTTAATTGTACAGAACTTTGTGTACAAGTGAAAGGACCATTGTTGCTCGCAGAAGGATTGACATTGGTAATGTCTGATGTTACTGTAGCAGAAGCTTGACCTGTACATCCGTTTTTGGTAACGGTTACATTGTACGTACCAGCATTATTGACCGTTGGTGTTTTTTGGCTAGAAGAAAAACCACTAGGACCCGTCCAACTGTAAGAAGCGTTATTGGTTCCAGCACCAGAAAGTCCCAATTGTACAGAAGTTTGAGTACAAGTAAGGGTTCCACCCGTAGTAATAGGATTGACGGTGATAATATTACTGGTTACAGCAGTAGTAGCTTGATCTGTACAGCCTTGATTGTTGGTAACGGTAACAGTATAAGTACCTACTGTATTGACAGTTGGACTTTGTTGATTGGAAGAGAATCCGTTAGGACCTGACCAGCTATAGCTTCCACCACCTGATGCATTTAATTGTATATTGGGATTGTTGCAAGTAAGAGGACCATTATTAGAAGCACTGGCATTAGGATTGTTGCCACCACCGATAGTGAATGGACCACTTCTCGTTTTTTCACATCCATAAGCATCTATGACGGTTACATTGGTGTAATTTCCAGGAGGTAAGTTAACGACGTAGTTATTGGAGTAGTCATTGAAACCACCACCACCGTAGTATTGTTGTCCACCGTAGTAATAGTAAACTTGGAATGGTAAAGCGGTTCCGCCATTTACATCAGGATCAATGTTTAATTTTCCATTGCTTTGTCCACAACTTGCGTCTTGTGTCGAAACAGTAAAGTTGACATTACAGCAACTGATCGGGCTTCCAATACCTGTTTGGTAATAACTGTTGGATGGATAAAAAGTTCCACCAGAGTAAGTGTAAGAATGTCCAACAGGTGGTAATGCGTTACTGGGTTGACCACATTGAACGTAGGTTTGTCCACCACAATCATTGTGAGAAAGATACCAATATCCTACATTGTTGTCCACCCAAGAGTTGGTAACTGTATACTGGGCATTTAAGGAATGCGTGATACCAACTAAAAGTATCAGTACAAATCCTTTAATAAGGTTGGTAAAAAGGTTATTCATAATTAGTATTTTTTAGATAGGTAGTTGTTATTTTACAGTAATTTGAGAGATTTTATTTTGTTTTTGAAATTGTCTTCCTTCGGCTTCATTGACGTTTCGTTCGATATTGATGATACCTAAGTCTGGAGATACCCAAGTAACTAGTTCTTCCATTTTTTGACTGGTTGTTCTTGCATTGAGTTTTTTGGTAACTTCCAAAGTAGAAGCAACTAAAAATACTTCATGATCTTGTCCATTGTAAGAGATGGTTTTCTTGTCAAGGACTTTGCGATCAAAGCTTCTAACCTCGTATGCCATTTCAAGTTTTGCAGTTTGAGATGCAATGACAAAACGACCATTGGTTTCGGCTAATTCCATACCTTCTTTTGCTTCATAAGGAAACTCTAAGTCATCTCCTTCATATTGCAGGGTAAGGCTTTCGTCTAAGTAAAAATCCATTGGATCCATTACGGCATCTATGCTTACACTCCAACCTGATTGCTCAAAAAGGATTTGGTAATCGTAAGAAAATTTGTAAGGATTAATGGGACCAGGATTGTGGATGTCCACGGTTACATTTACTTCATTTTTGCTAGCCGAAGTAAACTTTAAGACTCCTTCACTTAATTGCTCACTGGCACTAGTGTTTTCTACCCGAAGTTGTTTGATTGTTCCATTTCTAATGGACTCTTTTTCATCATCTATACGCTCCTCTATGGGGTTGGTAAGTGGGATTGTGTTAATGATGTTTCCATTGAGAAATACAGGACTTGCTAAGACTGCAAACCCAATGGGAAGTATGATTTTTTTTAACATGGTTATATGTTTTTGTTGATGTTATTTTTTTAATTAGTGACTGGTGACTAGTGACTGGTGACGAGTGACTAATGTTTTTAGAATTTAGAATTTTGATCTTAGAATTTAAAAGCTGGTGACATGAAGTCATGTCCATAGCCAACTAGACCCGATAGTAATGGTATTGCTACTTAGCAGCCTAGCAGATTGAGTAGGGCAGTAGCAATAAGAATGGATAGCGGGACTTGCCGTTACGACAAAGCACACTACCGTTCTCTCCAAAAAAATAAATATCTAAAAAATTAGATGTGATGGTATGTAGAAATACTTGAATAAGTATAGGTATGAGGAAGCAGTATCTTCCTAGTAGGATGAAGTAAATAGCTGTTCATAATTAGTTATTTTATTTAGAAAATCAGTTGTTAGTTTATTGGGAATATTGGGGAAATCAAAATCTAATAGAATGGGAGGGAGGACAGCTATGAGATTTTAAAAATAGATTCCCTATTTTTAGTAAATGGTATAACTTTCAATCTATCAAAAGGGGAGTTTGGGTACACATTTTGGCTTTCAAGGAGGGGTGAAAACCAAATTTTTTAAAATTCTTTACGAAAATACTGTTTTTTTTCTTTTTCTAAAAAGAATAGTACAAAAAAATATATGTCTTGAGCATATAAAGTGAGTGAAAAGAAGGATTTTAGGTGTTAAAATGATTTTTAATCAGCGAATTATTTATAAAATATATAGGGAATATGAGATTTTTATTTTAGGGAGTTTT
>JAHDBB010000276.1:0-2867 GCA_020630635.1 Chitinophagales bacterium | reverse complement strand
AAAAACAATGAATTTGGAAGATTTTGTTAATTTCTTGGATATAAGAACCTTTAATTCTTTGTGAAAAAGGTATAAGATGTTTAACAAAAGATGTAAAAAGTAATAAAAGATATTTCCTTTTGAGTAACTTTGAAAATTGTAAACAATACTCCAATCTATGGCAATCAAAAAATCCGAATTATATAGCTCCCTTTGGGCAAGTTGCGATGAATTAAGAGGCGGCATGGATGCCAGTCAATACAAAGATTATGTATTGGTGATGCTCTTTATCAAATACATCAGCGACAAATGGGCGGGACAACCTTATGCTCCCATCACCATACCCAATGGAGCAAGTTTCAAAGATATGGTCGCCCTCAAAGGTGCTTCCGATATTGGAGACCAAATCAATAAAAAAATCGTCGGTCCTATCGCAGATGCCAATAATCTCGCCGATATGCCCGACTTCAACGATGTCACTAAGTTAGGAAGTGGCAAAGAAATGGTCGATAGACTCACCAACCTGATTGCCATCTTTGAAAATCCCAGTCTGGACTTTAGCAAAAATAAGGCGGAAGGAGACGATATATTGGGCGATGCTTACGAATACTTGATGCGTCATTTTGCTACTGAAAGTGGAAAAAGCAAAGGACAGTTTTATACGCCTGCCGAAGTCAGTCGGGTAATGGCTAAAATCATCGGAATTGCTGAAGAGGAAGCTAGTGCAGAAACAACCGTCTATGATCCGACTTGTGGGTCTGGTTCTTTATTGCTCAAAATCAGTGATGTTGCTCCATGCAAGGTCGATTTGTATGGACAAGAAAAAGACGCAGCGACTTCTGGTCTGGCTCGCATGAATATGATTTTGCACAATTATCCAACGGCTGAGATCAAACAAGGAAATACCTTAGCCAATCCTTTGTTTAAAAATAGCGATAACGACAACCTCAAAATGTTTGATTATGTGGTGGCTAATCCGCCTTTTAGCGACAAGCGGTGGAGCAATGGACTCAATTTACCAGAGGATAATCCTTACAATCGTTTTCAAGACTATGGCATTCCTCCGTCTAAAAATGGCGATTATGCTTTTTTACTGCACATTGTTCGCTCATTGAAACGACATGGCAAAGGGGCGGTCATCCTTCCACATGGTGTTTTATTTCGAGGCAATGCAGAAGCGGAAATACGCCAAAATCTCATTCGCAAAGGTTACATCAAAGGCATTATTGGTTTACCTGCCAACTTGTTTTATGGGACAGGGATTCCTGCCGCTATCATTTTGATGGACAAGGAAAATGCCCAAAATCGCAAAGGTATCTTTATGATGGATGCAGGCAAGGGCTTTGTAAAGGATGGCAACAAAAACCGCTTACGGGAGCAAGACATTCATAAGATTGCGGATGTCTTTAACAACCAAGAAGAAATCTTGGGCTTTAGCAAAATGGTTTCTTTTAGCGAGATTGAAGCCAATGAATTTAACCTCAATATTCCTCGTTATATCGAAAGCCAAGAGACGGAAGATATACAAGACATCGAAGCGCATTTGGTGGGCGGTATTCCTAATGCCGATGTGGAGGCTTTGCAAGATTTTTGGGAAGTGTATCCCAGTCTCAAAAACGCTTTATTTACACCGAGTGACCGTTCCCAATATTCGGATTTGAAAGTCTCCAAAGACGAGATAAAAAACACCATTTTTGAACATCCAGAGTTTGTGGCATTTACGAATCAAATGGATACTTTGTTTGAGGATTGGAAGACCGATAGTACAACGACACTCAAAGCCTTATCTACGGGTTTTAATCCCAAAGACTTGATTCATGCTTTATCCGAAAAGCTCCTTTCTCAATACGACAACAAGGCGTTGATTGATAAATATGATATGTATCAACATCTGATGACTTACTGGATGGAGACGATGCAAGACGATTGCTACCTCATTAGTCAAGAGGGTTGGAAGGCGGAAACGCATCGCATCATTGTCGAAAGCAAAGGTAAGTCCAAAAAGAAGGTCGATAAAGGGTGGGATTGCGATTTGATTCCGAAAAAACTGGTGATTGAGCGATATTTTGCCGATGAAAAAAACACGTTGGAAACTTGGCAAGCGGACAAGGAAGCCATCGCCAATGAACTGACAGAGTTGGAGGAGGAACACAGTGGCGAGGACGGCTTTTTTGCGGAGATGGAAAAGGTCAATAAAGCCCATGTCAATGCTCGTATTAGAGAACTCAAAGGGGAAACGGATGTGGAGGCAGAGGTCAAGGTCTTAAAACAATACATCGCTTTGCTCAATCAACAGTCTGCCATCAACAAAAAAATCAAGGAAGGTGAAGCACATTTAGACGATAGATTGTATGCCCAATATCCTCAACTGACCGAAGCCGAAGTCCAAACATTGGTCGTGGATGACAAATGGATGAAGACTTTAGAAGCAACCATTCAAGACGAGATTGACCACATTAGCCAACAACTCACCAATCGCATCAAAGAACTCGCTGAACGCTATGAAAAGCCTTTGCCCGTCCTAGACCAAGAGGTTGAAGATTTGGAAAATAAGGTCAACGCACATCTCCAAAAAATGGGGTTTGTGGTGGGGAAGTTGATAGTCGATGGTTAAAAGTCAATAGTCCATAGTTGCGGTTCGTTTTTTACATGTTGGGACGACGGGACGGTTCTCTTCAGTTCCTGTTTTTTTAGGGACGAAAGGGACGTTGTGAGGTTCTTTTTGTGATTGCGTCCACAACTTTCGGTAATCCGCTTTTTTTAATATTCGACAAGTTTAATTCTTTACTTGATGATGAGTTTTAGGAGCGAATGGACATGGCTTCGTCGCACAGGAAAGTCCCGCTATCCGTTCCTATGAATGCAGCCAAGTTTTGTGAAGCCAACGC
>JAHDBB010000275.1:5941-8242 GCA_020630635.1 Chitinophagales bacterium | reverse complement strand
AATAAAAAAAGCCATACAAAAAACAAGGATGCTTTTCGTATGGCTTTTGAAATTAAAAATCATTAAGTTTTATGAATTAACTGCTTCTGCTTTTTGGAAGTCGTGAACGGATTTTCCTTCAGCGGCTAAGGCTCTTAGGCTGTCTGGCACATTCCATCTGTCTCCGTATTTTTCTTTGAAGTCATCGCATGTAGCAATAAATTCGTTGATGCCTACATAGTCGATGTAGGAAATAGCTCCGCCTGTGTAGATGGGAAAACCCCAACCTAATACCGAGCCTAAGTCTCCGTCGGTGGATGAACGTAAAACGCCTTCGTCTAAACAACGATAGCTTTCTAAGGCTTGACGGTGCATTATGCGTGTACCAATCGTTTCTTCGTCTAATGCCTCCACATTGGAATTGAAAAGGGTGGCGAGTTCTTTCCAAAGTCGCTTTTTGCCTCCTTGTGGATAATCATAAAAACCTTGACCGTCTTTCTTACTGGTACGTCCCCTATCCACCAAATCTTTGACAATTTTATAGGAACGCATCGTTTCTGGATGCTTGTGAGAATCGGGATTGCTTTCTATCACATGTAAACTTAAAGTCAAAGTCACTTCATCATGCACAGCTAATGGACCAACCGCCATTCCTTTCTTTTTGGCAATGTTTTCAATCATCGCAGCAGGAACCCCTTCTTCTAATAAAAACATTCCTTCATTTACAAAGGTCCCAAAACAACGTGAAGTAAAAAAGCCTCGACTGTCATTGACCACAATCGGCACTTTGCGAATGGCTACCGTATAATCAACGGCTGCTGCAATGGCTTTGTCAGAGGTCTTCTCCCCTACGATGATTTCGACCAAAGGCATTTTGTCAACGGGCGAAAAGAAATGAATGCCGATAAAGTTTTCTGGGCGTTCAGATGCTTTGGCTAATAGCGTAATGGGAATCGTTGAAGTATTGGAACCGTAAATTTTGTCTGTCGATAAAACCGCTTCTGTTTGTTGTGTTACTTTGGCTTTAAGGTCTGGGTTTTCAAAAACTGCCTCAATTACCAAATCACATCCTTCCATTGCCTTGGGATCATCTGTCGCTTGAATCTTATCTAATAAAGCGGCTGCTTTTTCTTCCGTTGAGCGACCTCTGCTAATGGCTTTTTTGAGTAGCTTACGAGAATAGTCTTTTCCCTTTTCAGCATTTTCAACAGAGATGTCTTTTAAGACCACATCCATTCCTACTTTAGCGGAAACATAAGCGATCCCTGCTCCCATCATTCCTGCTCCCAATAGTCCCAACTTCTTAACCTCATATTGGGGTTCTCCTTCTGGTCTTGCTTTGCCTTTCTTCGCTTTTTGAAGAGCTGTAAAGCCTGTGCGAATCATATTTTTGGCTTCCTTCGACATCACCGCCTTTGTGAAATAACGTGCCTCAATTTCTAAAGCTCTGTCTATCGGCAGTTGTAAGCCATCGTGAACCACACTTAAAATATATCGGTGAGAAGGATAGTTGCCGTGTGTCATTTTGGTGATGTTACCAACGGCTCCTATCAGCGTTTGCACCCCTGTTGGCGACCAAAAGCCTCCACCTGGTATCTTATGCTTTTTGTTGTCCCAAGGATGTTTGGGTTTGGGGTTATCGGCAATCCATTGCTTGGCCTTCTCCATCATTTCTTCCGTAGAATTGGCTAATTCGTGAACTATCCCATCTTTTAAAGCCTGCTTAGGTCGCAACTCTTTTCCTTGTAAGAGATAGGTCAATGCGGTCTGAATGCCTGTGATATAGGGAAGCTTTGCGGTTCCTCCCCCACCAGGCAATAATCCTACTTTGGATTCAGGAAAACCAATTTTGATTTTGGTGTCATCTAAGGTGATTCGATGGTGACAAGTCAAAGCCAATTCTAAGCCTCCACCTAAAGCCGTTCCGTTGATGGCTGCGACCATTGGTTTACCACCCGTTTCTAATTCTCTAATGCTTCTATGCACTTCCATCATCACATCAAAGAAAACCTTTGGATCATCGGCTTGGAACAATAATCTTAAATCGCCTCCTGCCATAAACATCGGACGACTGGAAGTAACGATAATGCCTTTTACGCTATCATCTGCCAATGCCATTTGTCCTGCATCGGTATAGGCTTTGATAAAGTCGTGTGTATAAAGATTGGTTGGATTATTGACCTGATTCACGGTGATAATGGCAATCCCATCTTCTATATTATATTCTAAAAAATCGTTTTTGAAGTTAGACATTTTAATTTAATTTTTTAATAAAAAATTAGGGACGAAAGGGGGCGATGCACTTTGTGCATTTGGGACGTT
>JAHDBB010000275.1:0-5841 GCA_020630635.1 Chitinophagales bacterium | reverse complement strand
CCCGTCGTCCCTTTCCGTCCCAACGCCACAGCGTCCATTTAAACTCTCTCAATAATGGTTGCGATTCCCATTCCGCCACCGATACAAAGCGTAATCAAGCCCGTATTTTTATCTTGTCGTTCTAGCTCGTCCATTAAGGTTCCTGTGAGCATACAACCTGTCGCCCCTAATGGGTGTCCCAATGCAATCGCTCCACCATTGACATTTACCTTGTCATAAGGCACTTTCATATCTTGCATAAAACGAAGTGGAACAGAGGCAAAAGCCTCATTTACTTCAAAAAGATCAATGTCTTCTTTATTCATTCCTGCTTGTTTGAGGGCTTTACGAGAAGCAGGTGCTGGACCGACCAACATAATCGTTGGGTCTGTTCCATGAATGGCGGCTGCTCGAATCTTAAAGCGTGGTTTGAGTCCCAACTGCTCCCCTACTTCCTTTGTACCAATCAAGGCAATCGCTGCGCCATCGACAATGGCGGATGAATTACCTGCGTGGTGTACGTGGTCGATGACTTCTACTTCTGGATAACGATCAATGGCTACTCCATTAAAGCCCGCCATTTCGCCCATCATCGCAAAAGATGGATTTAAGTTTCCTAATCCCTCGACGGTTGTGGCAGGTCGGATATTTTCGTCTGTCTCTAATATCGGAATGCCGTTGACATCTTTAATTGGAATACGAGAGGTAAAGCGTCCTTCTTTTTCGGCTTGTGTTGCTCGCATTTGGGAGTTATAGCCAAACTCATCTACGTTTGCTCTTGAAAATCCAAACTTGGTGGCAATCAAGTCTGCGGATATGCCTTGTGGGACGACATGACCAGGTATAGCGATACTTGGGTCCATAAACATTCCACCTCCATCTGCGCCCATGGGTACACGGGACATACTTTCTACGCCTCCTGCAATCACCAATTCTCTAAAGCCTGATTTTACATAAGCGGCTGCTTGGTTGATAGACTCCAAACCTGATCCACAAAAACGATTCAAGCTTACGCCACAAAGATGGTCTCCATAATGAGAGTTTTGTGCGGCAGTCTTAGCGATATTGGCTGCTTGGTCTTTGACTTGTGCGACACATCCCAAAATCACGTCTTCTACCAATTCGGTTTTTAAGTCGTGCTTTTCTCTCAATGCGACCAATACCTGTGTAGCGAGTTCGACAGGGGTAACGCCCATCAATGCGCCTTTTTTATTTCCTTTTCCTCTAACCGTTCTGATGGCATCGTAAATATATGCTTCCATTTTAATGATTTATGTTTAAAAAATTTATTTCTTTTGTTAGTCCATAGTTCGCCGTCGATGGTCGATAGTTTCGGTTCAAAATTTAAAATCCTACTAATCCCCAAAGAATACTCACACAAGAACCGAAAATCCTACTAATCTCAAAACAATCCTAAAAATCCTAATCCTCTTTTGGGGCTAGGAGCGAAGGGTTCATTGCTCTGTCGCCACAGAAAGTCCCGCTATCCGTTCTCATTCGTGTTGCCAACGTTTTTCTAAGCCAACGCTTCTCACGAATACCACTACTATCGGGGCTAGTTCATTGAGGACACAACCTATAGTTACCGAACCATTTTAGAAAATGCTTTAGAATGTACCATCACTCATAATTCACCATTCATTTTTTAAGGCTTGCTAAAAACATTTGGGTCATTTGTTTGAACATAGGATCGCTTTCTTGGAAACGGAAAATGTCATCTACTGCTGTTTCAATATCTTTGGCGACTATCTCTAAAAGTCCCTTTCTAAAAATGCTTTTGGATTCTTTGAAAACGGCGGGATAGACCATCATCATTTTTCGCACTTGCTTTTCGGCTCTTTCCATTACTTGCTCTACCTCCACCGACTCATCGACTAGTCCATAAGCCAATGCTTCATCACTATTAAAAAGTTTGGCACTTTGTACCGCTTTCCACGCCTTTACTTCACCCAGATGGTAAATAAAAACCTCACACAAAGGTTTCGGGATTTGCATAGACATATTAAACTCGTTCATTCCGATGACGTGTTTGGCTCCTTTGCCCATTACTCGGTAGTCGGTACACAAGGTAAAGATGGTCGCACCAGCAGGGGCATATCCTGTAATCCCACAAACCAAAGGCTTTGGAAATGCTGCCAATGCTCGCATCGCTCCTAAATATTGCCTCCAAAACTCTTTGCCTTCTTCTCCCTCCAAGGTCGCCAGTTCCATTACATCCAATCCCGCACTAAAACAATGAGGTCGTCCTGTCAAGATGGCTCCCTTGACCTTTTCATCCTCCTTTAGTTCTTGAAAGGTTGCTTTCAGTTTTCGAGATAAAGCGGTATTAATCGCATTGACCTTACCATTGTCTATCGCCACAACAGCACAGCCTTTATTCATTTCAATATTGAGCATAGTATATACTTAAGAATATTCAAAATCTTTAGCAAATTTATGGAAATTTGAGAACTTTTTTGTTGCCATCTTATAGAATGTAGGAACAGATTGCATCTGTTCTTTCGTCTAACACTAACGCCTAAAGCATTTTGGGTGAGAATAATAGCCTGTTTTCCTCTATGGTTTCTTGGATTCGATCTTCCATCAAGAGTAAATCTATATAACCCAAAGTCATGAAGATAGCGATGTAGTTAGTCGTCCCATTTTTGGGTGGATAAAGTTTTAGACCTATTTCAAAAACGGTTGAAGCTCCTGATGCAATCGCTTGATAGCATTCTTCCTTTCGTCTCTGAACCCTCTTTATTTGAGAGTCAATTGTTTTATTTACCTGTCCAAATGGCTTTCCATGTCCTGGATAAACTTCTTGAAAGTTAAAAGTCTTTAGTCGTTCAAAAGAGGCAAGTAATTGTGGGAGTGCTTGTAAGCGTATTCCTTCCTTTTCTGGATTTTCTTCTATAACGGCCATAGGTGTAATCGGTAATAACATATCTCCTCCCCAAATCATTTGATTATTCAGTTCCCCTAAACAGAATTGAGTACTACAATGTCCTGGACAGTGCAGAGCTTTCCATTCCTTATTTCCGAAAGCAATCGTATCCCCATTCTCAAAATATTGTACCCGATCATTAGGTACAGCCAAATCCTTTAACTCCATTCGTTCCCAATCCATATAAGCAATAATGGTATCTGTTACCTCTTTTGTAAACCCCATCTGTCTGATTACCTGCTCTTCAAACTGTCCCCGTCTAATAGATTCATCTGCAAAAGCCTCTAAGTAAGGTTGGATAATCAAAGGAGCATATATCATAGCCTCTGTTTCTTTTAATAGTTGAGGTAAAAATCCAACGTGATCAATATGTTGGTGCGTCAGTACTATTTTTTGTATATCCTTGATAGAATGTCCCGATTCCCTCACCTTTTCCCCAAACAACTTCCAGTTACTATCTGATTTTTTACCTGCATCTACTAAGGTTAGTTCTGGTCCTTCTACCAAAAAACAGTTGACGGTCGGAAAAGAACCTCTCAAAGGAACTTCTATTTGTATTATCTTATCATTTCCCATTAAAATAAATTGAGTAAGTCTTCAAAGCCGGCGAAGATACGACCTTTTTCTTGAATACATTTCTGCAAACAAACGTTAAATTAAGCACAAAAATCTTATAATAATTTAATAATTGAACAAATGTTCATATATTTGTGCAATCAAAAATTCAAGATATGAAAACAACCCTTAGAAAATTATCTTTTGAAAAATTGAGTTGGGTCGCTAATATGCTGAAAGTGGTGTCGCATCCTGTTCGATTAGAGGTACTGGAAATTTTGGAAACCAAAGAACCATTGGATGTTTCGACGATTAGAGAACAGTTAGAAACACCTGTGGAACAGTCTATGTTGTCCCATCATTTGACTAAGATGAAAGCACATGGAGTGCTGACTTCCTATAAAAAGGGCAAGAATATTTATTACAGTATTGCTGATCGTCGAGTATTGAAAATATTTGACTGTTTGGATAGTTGTGATGCGGTGTGATAAGTCCATAGTCGATGGTTAATAGTCAATAGCTTGGTATCATAACGTGAACTTTGAAATGCAATAACTCCAAGTTCATGTTATCATAAGCAATCGTTCCCGTCGTCCCCAAAATATCATTTTTAAATGAAAATTAAATGAAAAAATACCTTCCATTTTTAGATTGGTTATTTCCTTATGATAAGCGAAACCTAAGTGGTGATTTCTCGGCAGGTTTAACTGTTGGGGTGATGTTGATACCACAAGGAATGGCTTATGCTATGTTGGCGGGTTTGCCTCCTATTTATGGATTGTACGCCTCCACCATCCCTTTGATTGTTTATGCTTTGTTGGGAACTTCGAGGCAACTGGCAGTAGGTCCCGTCGCTATGGTGTCTTTACTTATTTCAAGTGGAGTGGGTAGTTTGGCAGCAATCGGCTCACCAGAGTTTGTTACTTATGCTATTTTACTCGCCTTTATGATTGGGGTGATCCAGTTTGTGATGGGGATATTTCGATTAGGTTTTATTGTTAATTTTTTGGCACATCCTGTAATTTCTGGCTTTACTTCTGCCGCTGCTTTTATCATTGGATTCAGTCAACTAAAGCATCTATTGGGTATCAACCTGCCAAGAGGAAAAGTACATGAAATTTTATTGGGTGTTTTGGATCATATAGATAAGATACATCTTCCCACCTTGCTATTAGGTCTATCTGCTATTTTGATATTATTGGGTGTCAAGCGAATGAAAAAGCGGATTCCTGCCCCTTTGATTGTGGTGGTATTGGGAATGATGGTGGTTTACTTTTTAGGATTGGATGATAAAGGTGTTAGAATCGTAAAGGATATACCGAGTGGCTTGCCTTCTTTTGCTTTGCCTAGTTTTGATATAAACTCTATATCAACCTTAATGCCCATAGCTTTGACTATTTCTTTCATTAGCTTTATGGAATCTATCGCTGTTGCAAAGGCTTTGGAAGCCAAGCATAAAAGTTATCAAGTTGTTCCCAATCAGGAATTAATTGGTTTGGGGCTGGCTAATTTGCTCGGTTCTCTTTTTAGTGCCTTTCCTGTGACGGGTGGGTTTTCAAGGACCGCAGTAAATGACCAATCAGGAGCGAAAACAGGTTTAGCATCCTTATTTAGTGCAGGGTTAATTATTATTACCTTATTGTTTTTGACTCCCTACTTTTATTATCTACCTACAGCAATATTGGCCGCCATTATTTTTGTAGCCATCTTTGGGTTAATAGACTTCAAAGAAGCTCGGTATTTGTGGAAAAATGATAAAAAAGATTTTGCTTTGTTTATGACAACGGCATTGATTACGCTCTTTGTAGGTATTGAACAGGGCATTTTAACGGGCGTGGTTTTATCTATTGGCTTACTGGTGTATAATGTGTCTTATCCCCATATTGCGGAGTTGGGAGCCGTACCCGATAGCTGGGAATACCGCAACCTTAGTCGATTTGATAATTTGGAAGTTTATGAAGATATACTCATCTTCCGTTTTGACGCTCAACTCTTTTTTGCCAATGTGGGTGCGTTTAAAAACTATATCTATGACAAGGTAAAATACAATCCTAAAATTAAACATATTATTGTGGAAGCAAGTGTAATTACGCACTTAGATTCGAGTGCCATTCATATGCTTTCTGATTTAAAATATACTTTGCAAAAACGAGGGGTTCAGCTATATTTTAGCGATGTCAAAGGTCCAACACGGGATACGTTGAAAAAATATGGCTTTTTGAATGAAGATAACGTCCAAAACTTTTTTCTTTGCACGAAAGATGCGGTGGAGGTGATTAAAAATGATAAGGAGCAGAAGCATCAGGACTTTGTGTTGCAGACGGGAAGGTCGATAGTCGATAGTCGATAGTCGATAGTCGATAGTCGATAGTCGATAGTCG
>JAHDBB010000274.1 GCA_020630635.1 Chitinophagales bacterium | reverse complement strand
TTGTAAAGCGTTCTTTCTAGACCAAAATAGACCCGATAGTAGTGGTATGAATGCACAAGCGTTGGCTTCGCAAAACGTTGGCTGCATGCATAAGAACGGATAGCGGGGAGACCTGTGACGATGAAAGACGAACCTTTCTCTCCTAATAAAAAAATTACGAACTGAAGAGAAAGTCACCAGTAACTTGTCACTCGCCACTTACTAAAAAGACCTTTCTCTCCTAATAATTTTAATTTAAAAAATCAAACGTAATGAAAACCATAAATATAATTCTCTTTTTAATTTTATTAAGTGGAAGTTTGGAATCTATCGCACAAATTCCACCGCCACCTTGCTCACTCAATCAAATCGTTTTAAGCAATCAAACCATATCAGGAACCAACAATTATATTGCCATCAACTCTGTGGTATCGGATAATACAAGCATTCAAAATAATGCAGATGTGCTGTTTCAAGGAGGCGCAAGAGTTACATTAAGTCCCAATTTTAGAGTCGAAGCAGGAGCCGTTTTTACCGCCCAAATTTTGACATGTAATTCTAATATTTCTACAGATATTGACTTAGAAATCGACGTTACGACAGATGGCGATGTCAATATACCTTTAGGCTCTCATTTCAATCTATTTGTAACAGTTACTAATACGAGTGGCAATCCTGCAACAGGCGTACAAATCGGAAATATTTTTGATCCCAATATCTCTTATATTCAACATGGATTGGTCGCCAATACAGGAACCTTTGACCCCAATACAGGAATTTGGAACTTGGGCAATTTAGCAGCAGGTGCTTCTGCTGACCTTTATTTAATTGTGGAAGCCATCGCATTGGGAAGTTCGACACACTTAGCACAAGTTATTGCTGCCAACCAAAATGATGTGGATTCAACACCCAATAATATGGGGGCAAGTCCTTCGGAAGACGATGAAGGAGCTTTTTCTGTCACCTTAGTCAACAAAAGAAATATAGGCGAAGCTCTTTCTCCCAACTCTAAAGCCATAAATGATTTATCGTGTTACCCCAATCCAGCAAGCGATCAAACACAAATTGTTTTTAGCTTATCAGAGGCAAGTATCATTGATTTAAAGATTTACGACTTAACAGGAAAACAAGTCGCTACTTTATTGGGCAACACTCCATATTCAAAAGGAAAACATCAAGTATTTTTTGACACGAGTGATTTACCTAACGGAGCGTACATTTATACTTTACAAACCGACAACTCAAAACAGAGCAAACAACTAATTATCAATCGTTAACTACCACATTAATAGTATCTATAATTCCGTCAGATAATCAAAAATCTGGCGGTTTTTTATGTTTACATTTTGAAAAATTCACAAAAATTCATATATTTATTTCAAACAATAAATCTGACGACATGAAAAAAACAAACACAATCAAAATTAGTATTTATACTAGTTTATTATTTCTATTCTTAGGTATAAATGCACAAACCGAAGATATAGATTACAACTTTAATGATGGCTTACCCAATGATTGGAGTGCAACTGATGGTTGGATAATCGAAGATGGTTGCTTGAATTTGATGCTAAATGATAGTACTTGTGTAGAAACTCTCACTACAGAAACTTTCAATTTTACAGACTATGGTTCGGTCATTGTGACCTTTCCAAATGAAGTCATTAATCCCGACAATATTCCTGTCCTTATAGGTCTTTTTGTAAGTACAGATGGTGGAATGAATTATACTTTTGTCACAAACATTTTAGATTTAGCCAATCCTGCCGTTATAGATTTGACGAGTTTGGTGGCTGGTGAAAGTGAAGTGGTTATACAAATTATAGCCGAAGGTTGTGATTTTTTTGGGAATTTTAGTCTCAAATTTCCAGGTATTGAAATGGACATCAAACGCCAAAACTATGATATTGATGTAGCCGATGATGGAGAAAAACCAGGTGGTTATGTTCCTCAACAATTTTTAAATTGTTATCCCATTGGTGTAGATGATACTTTGTATATTTCTTTTCGCAACAACTCCACTCCTGCTATACCGATCAATGTCCTGATACTA
Organism: Chitinophagales bacterium; assembly: GCA_020630635.1. Taxonomy (GTDB): domain Bacteria; phylum Bacteroidota; class Bacteroidia; order Chitinophagales; family UBA2359; genus JAHDBB01. The sequence goes on along the minus strand of JAHDBB010000274.1, from coordinate 6,224 downwards.
TCTGTAAGCACCAGTTTTTTTAATCCCAATTATAATATCTCTGGCAATCTCAATGATATAGAAATGCGTTTCTATGATTTAGCCAACAATCAAGCAATTGGCAATCCTTTAGGGTTTGGTACTTTTTTGGGTTCAGGTGGACTTATTCCTACTGGACAATACATACAATTAGCGGTTCCCATCAAATTTACATTTCCCATCACGCCCATCAACTCTAATGACATTGGACAAATTCGTCAATTAGAAATTGGATTTGACTTTCTTGAAGATGGCATTGTTTTGGCACAAAAAACGAAAGTGTTTGATATTCAGATTGGCAATTGTTGTGAGGCGACTTCTATCAATTACACCAATCAGCCTCTTCCTCCATTTACAGGAGTCACTAACAGGATCACCGCCCAAGATGTAACCGTTGAAAATTATACAAGCAACCCAACTCCTTTTGGCGTAGAGTTTCAAGCAGGCAATTATGTTGATATTCAAGGAGATTTTTTAGTAGAACGAGGAGCGATTTTTTATGCTCATACGACTCCTTGTATCCAAGATGTTCTTCCTCCTTCTAATTAGATGATTTTTTATTTTTGGGAGCGCACCTTTGTTGCTTCGTTGTTACGGAAAGTCCCGCTATCCGTTCTTATGCATGCAGCCAACGTTTTAGGAAGCCAACGCTTCTGCATTCATACCACTACTATCGGGGCTAGTTGGTTGAGGTCTGAACTTATAGTAACTAAACTATATTTACAATAAACATATAGCATACAACCATAAGTCACTTGTCACCAGCCACCATTCACTCAGAAAATTTTTATTATATTTGAAGACTCTCTTGATGAAAACCTCAACACCATGAAACGTCTTCTGTACCTCCTTTTAACCTTATTTTGTAGCTTACAAGTCTCTGGATTTTCTAATCCACTAGACACACTTATTGCCCAAAAATATTTAGACTTTGCCGATAGCATTTTATTTGAAAATCAGTTAGATTCAGCCATCATTTATTTTGAAAAAGCTGCCAATATCTACGAAGAAAATCAAAAATGGGATAAATATTTTACTTGTTATCAAGGCATTGCCTACTGTCATCATATTCAAGGAAGTTTTCCTGATTTCTTAAAATATGAAAAGAAAATCAAGCCACATCTTGATGTTGATGTTGCCAGCGTATTAGGCATGTACAATGCTTTAGCAACGGCTTATCGAAGAAAAGAAGATCAAGACAATGCCCTAAAATATTACAATGCAGGATTGGAAAAAATTCAACAATTTGAAACCATAGATTCTTTAGATTTAGCGACTCTGCTCAATAGCTTAGGCGTAACCTATCGCCAAAAAGGAGATTTTCAATTATCGTTAGAATACTATGAGCGAGCTTTTCAAATCTACCAAAATATTCAAAATAACAAGCCTGTCAGAATTGCCAAATCTTATCAAAATATTGGAACGGCTCATCGTTATTTAGAAAATTATACCGATGCCATTATCAGTTACAAAGAAGCTCTTTTGATCTTACAAAATTTACCTTTTAGCAAGTATCAAAACTCCTTACTTATTCGAGTGTATCATAATTTAATTAGCTGTTACAACGAACAAAAGGATTGTGTAAATGCAAAAAAAACGTTGGATCAATTATTTGAAACCGCTTATCAAAAACATCCTGATTTGCCCCTTATCTATAAAGACTTAGGCATCAATCAACTTTGCCAAAACCAACAGCAAGCTGCCCTTGAAACATTTGAAAAAGCCTTAGTATTATTGAAGAAAAAACATCCTTTTCCACACACAAAAAAAGCAACGATTTACAATCAAATTGCCCAAGTTTACCAACAAAAAAATGATTTTAAAACAGCTTTAAAATATCATCAAAAATCACTCAACAACCTGACTTTAGAAAAAATAGATACAACCAACTTCTTTCAAAATCCTAAGCTCCATCAAATTTTATCTCATATCAACTTACTAAAATCGTTGAAAAGTAAAATCCAAACATTAGAAAAATGGCAAGAACAAAGTAATGATATTGATCTTTTAAAAAATATCTTTCAAAGTTACTTATTCACGGATAGCCTCATTACTCAAATGCGACAATCTTACAAGGTAGAAGGTTCTAAAACGTATCTATCTCAACAAGTTTTACCGATTTATGAAGGAGCTATTAAGACGGCTTTACAACTTTATGAAAAAACCCAAAATCCCCAATATCAAGAAGCGGCCTTCACCTTTGCCGAAAAAAATAAAGCAACGATTTTATTAGAATCACTCAAAGACAATCAAGCCAAGTTTTTACATGTTCCTGATAGCCTGATACAAGAAGAAAAAACACTCAATACGGAGATCATTTATGTCGAAAAAAAATTGTATGAAGCCCAAGTCGATACATCAAAAGCCAAAGAAAAATGGCAAAATCAACTTTTTGACCTTAAACGAAAAAAGGAACAAAAACGCCAACAACTAGCCCAAGATTTCCCCAACTATTATAAGCTAAAATTTGATACGAAAGTCGCTTCTATTACGGATATTCAAGACATTTTACACAAGCATCAAGCACTGATAGAATACTTTGTAGGGGACTCTACGATTTACACTTTTGTCATTACTAAAAAAACTTTTGAGGTTCAACAAAATCCCAAACCCTCTTCTTTCAAAGAAGATATTATTCGTTATCGAAAAGCGATGAGCGACCTTGATTTTTTGATGGATTCCACCAAAGTAGCTCAACATATTTTATTGGAAAAAGGACATTTTTTGTATCAATGGCTTTTGGCAAAACCGTTGGAAAATGTAGATGCTTCGATTCAACGACTCATTATTGTACCTGACGATTTATTGGGCTATCTCAACTTTGAAACCTTGCTCCCCTACCCTTCAAAAGATGGACGAGATTCCCATATTTTTTTACTGCAAAAATACAGTATCAGCCAAGCTTATTCAGCGACTTTATTGCGATCACAAACCAATAAAAAAATATCCAAAGAAGTCAAAACGAAAGAAGTTTATGCTGGTTTTGCACCGACTTATCCCAAAGGTTTTACGATTGCTAAAATCACCCAAAGAAGCAGTCAAAATGAACGATTAAGCGACCTTCCGTCTGCCAGAAAAGCCGTCCAAAATATAGCCCAATTAATGAAAGGAAAACAATGGATCGGAAAAGAAGCAAGCGAAGACAATTTCAAAAAAGAAGCAGATCATTATCAACTACTTCATTTAGCCATGCATGGTGTTATAGATGACAAAAATCCCGCTTTTTCAAGACTTATTTTCACCCCCAATGAAACTCAAAAAGAAGATGGTTTTTTATATGCCAATGAATTATACAACTTGTCTTTAAATGCAGATTTAGCCGTTTTAAGTGCTTGTAATACAGGAGTCGGACAACTTAAAAAAGGGGAAGGAATTATGAGTCTTTCTCGTGCATTTACCTATGCAGGTTGCCCAAGTTTGGTGATGAGTCTTTGGAGTGTTCCAAGCAAAGCCACCTCTCAATTGATGATGGATTTCCACCAAAATTTAAAGGAAGGAAATCCTATAGACGAAGCATTGAGAAAAGCCAAACTTTCGTATTTGGAAGAGGCTTCAACAGAACGCATGTATCCTTACTTTTGGGCAGGTTTTATTCCCATTGGCAATACCCAAAATATTTTGCCTAAACCAACTATTTTGACGTATTCTTGGATTTGGCTTCCCATTGCGTTTATTACCTTATTGATTGGATTTTTATTGATAAAAAAACGTTCTAAAAACGTCCTGACCTCAACCCAATAGCCCCGACTAAATTAAATTCTAAAACAGTTCAGTTTCTATAGGTTGAGACTGCAACGATCTAGCCCCGATAGTAGTGGTATTGCTGCTCGAAGCATAGCCAGATGTAAGGCACTTTGAAAGTGCCTTGCATCTCAGCCAAGTAGCAGCAATAAGAACGGATAGCGGGACTTTCTATCACGACGAAGTATCAAAAAGTTCGCTTCTAATAAGGAAAAGAACCAAAAAACACTTTACTTCATTCTTTAGGATGAAGCCACGAAAGAACCGAAAAAAAATCAACTAGCCGCTTCTTCACTTTCGCCCTTCTTTTTTTCCTTATCCAAATTCTTCATATTCTTACTAATAATATCCAATTGTCTATCAGACGGATCAATAATATTGGTATTTTCGATTACCTCCCGCAACATCGTATAAGGATCTTTTTTATAAGCTTTTGCTTTGAGCCAACTATAAAAAGTAATGGACTGCATATCCTCCTGACGACCAGGAATTACTCCCAAACCAGGCACAATATCATTTTCAAAAATGGCTGGAGTCAACCAATTGGGATTGTTGATATATTTCTTGACATAAGAGATAAAAATCTTCGCTCGTTTATAGGTTTTATGGCTTTCAAAAATATCCCTAAAGTAGCGTTCAAAAGAGCGAATACGACTCAAAGCAACCTCATAACTTTCTATATCACAATACGCCAAAATCTCAATCATATTCTTTTTCAAAAGCCATTCCTTTCCCATTTTTTTCTCCATCCATTTGTCTGAATGCGGCACACACACATAAACATCTAACACCTTATCAAAATGATATTCCATAAAATAAAAAACACTCAAATTCATCCGAATATTCAACTCATCTTGAATATTGAGTTTATACTTTTTATCTTTCAATGCCTCTTCGTATAAATGCACTGCTACACCACTCTCATTGGTATAAGCACAAATTGCCGCCTTTAACATGACATACTTGGGATAAAACTGTACATAATGACTCCTATCATATAGATCAATCGTTTGTCTAAATTCCTCCAAATATTGTAAGGCTTTTCTAAATTTAAAATTTCGATAAAGTACATGCGTAATCATGTATAAGATACTCAATTGGTAAAAATGATTGTGTTTGGAAAAACCATCTTTCGCCTTGACCGCTTCATATTGTCGAATCGCATATTGTTCAAAAAGTTTGATATTGCGTCGTCCCAAATAAGCACTTCGGATAATCGCCAAAACGGTGTAAAGCAACTTAGGTCGTTTAAAAATTGCTTCATCCAAATCATATTTTGTCAAAATATCCTTAATCGTATTTTCGATTTGTTCATCGGTTCCCTTCAAACGTTGTTGCTTCAATTTGTGTCGAATCAATCCTAAAACCACGACTGCATTTTCCTCTAAACGCATTTGATGTTTATTTGCCATCCACTTTTGTTCGATCAATTCAAATGAATCAGCAAATTCGGAATCCGACCATTCCATTTGCAACAAGTAGATATTGTTTAACAACAAATATTGTTCTCCCTTTTGTGCCTTTTCTTCTGCCTTTCTCAAAAATATCCAACCCAATGCCACCGACTTTTTCTTAAAAAGATAACGCACCAAAGAATCCATTCCCATCACCGAAGAAGCAGTCGTTGCATCATCCTCCATTTGCTTCAAAACAATAAACTCCGTAATGTGTCGAAAAAGCCGTTTTCGCAAAGCATGATAAGGTGAAGATTTTCCTGATTTTCCATACAATTTCACAATCAACTCATCCGCCTTATAATTTTTTGGCTCGCACAACAGATCAAATAACTTCAAATCCTTTCGCTCTTGTTTCTGTTTTTGTCGATTGATAAATACCCGAAACTCTCGAATATATTCGGCATCAAAAGTGGAAATAATTTCTTTAAGTTTATCCATAATAAAGTTTTGTCTTTAAAATAAGGTTTTTGAATTTTATGAGGAGAGAACAGTTCCTCTTTCATCGCAATAGGTCTCCCTGCTATCCGTTCTTATCACCAAGCCAAGCTCTACCGCAAGTCTTTTCGACGACTTGTGGTGCCAAGCCAATGTGGTGATACCACTTCTATCAGGTCTAGATGGTTATGGAAAGGACTCCTTAGTACCAGCTCATTAAATTCCAATATCAAAATTTAAAATTCTAAAAAGTTACTCAATCCCACAAGTCTTTTTGCCAACTATTAGTATCTGTCTTTAAAATTAATATATCAATATTGTAGGAACAGATTGCATCTGTTCTCACAATTAAACCGCATATTGATAAGGGATTGAAAATATTAGTTTCTAATGCATTCACCTATAATATTTTCAATATATTATAAAAGACGATTCAAACCCAAAATGTGGCAAAAAATGTACCGCAATTTGACAAATTTCCTGTAAAACCCCCACAGAAGTTGTCAAATTTCCACGAACCATTCACGCAAGAACCCAAAATCACCCGTCACCCGTCACCCGTCACCCGTCACC
>JAHDBB010000273.1:2697-8277 GCA_020630635.1 Chitinophagales bacterium | reverse complement strand
TTGATGTCCTCTCTTAAACTCAATAACTTTTGTTCTCTAGTCATTTTATATTTTTTGCACAATTAAATTTTCTCCAACAACACCACATTCTCAATATGATACGTATGCGGAAACATATCAACAGGCTGCACCTTCAAAACCCGATACTGCTCCGCCATCAAACCCAAATCCCTCGCCTGTGTCGCAGGATTACAACTCACATAAATGACCCGTTGTGGCGCAATCTTCAAAATATTTTCAACCACCGTTTTATGCAAACCAGCACGAGGAGGATCAGTAATCAACAAGTCAGGTTGACCATGCTCCTTGACAAAATCCTCATTCAAATGTTCCTTGACATCCCCCGTCAAAAACACACAATTATCCAACTTATTTTCCTTCGCATTGTATTTTGCATCCTTGATCGCATCCGCAACTTCTTCTACACCAACCACCTTTTGACAATACCTTGCCACAAATTGAGCAATGCTTCCCGTTCCCGTATACAAATCATAAACGATTTCATTTCCTTGAAGGTTGGCAAAGTCCCTCACAACAGAGTATAAACGCAAGGCTTGATACGGATTGGTTTGAAAAAAAGACTTAGGACTAATCTTAAATTTCAATTCTTCCAAGTACTCATCAATATAGCCTTTGCCGTGATAAGTAATAATGTCTTGGTCAAAAAGCGTATCATTTTTCTTTTGATTAATGACATAATGCAAAGACGTAATTTGCGGAAATTTTTCTAACAAATGATCCAACAAAGCCACTCTATTAGTTTCTTGTTCCTCACCCATACTCACAATCACCATCAACTCGCCTTTGATCGAATTGCGAATGAGTAGATTGCGTAAAAAGCCAGTATTCTGCAAAATATCATAAAATCCCAATCCATGTTCATACGCAAAATCTCTCACCACATTTTTGATCTCATTCGAGGGCGAAGGTTGCAAATGACAATCGGTAATTTCTACGATTTTATGAAACAATTTAGGAACATGAAAACCCAATGCATTTCGATTGGTGATTTCTTCCCCCGAATTGATTTCCTCTTCAAACATCCAACGACTATTCGAGAAAGTATATTCTAATTTATTGCGAAAGAAGCGTGTTTTTTCAGAACCCAAGATGGGCATAATTTCATCAAATTCCAGCTTCCCAATGCGTCTCAAAGATTCCTCGACAATCTGTTGTTTATAGATCAATTGCTGTTCATAAACCAAATGCTGCCATTTACACCCTCCACAAATTCCAAAATGCTGACAAAAAGGTTCTTTTCGCAAGTCCGATGCTTGATGCAAAGTCTGAATTTTTCCAATTGCATAATCTGTTTTATTTTTATGCACAATCACATCCACCACATCACCAGGAATAGCATTTTCCACAAAGATGACCTTTCCATCTTGATGTCCCATTGCCCGACCTTCAGCCGCCATTGCCGTCATTTCTACTTGTTCCAAAATTTTTCTACGTCTTCTATTTCGTCTTCTTGCCATTGAATATAATTTTTAATTTTTTAAAGATTTTTTAGGAGCGAAGGTTTGAGTGCGCTGTCGTTATAGCAAGTCCCGCTATCCGTTCTTATCACCAAGCGACCCGAACCCTTTAGCCAACACCGTTTGGTGATACCACTTCTATCGGGGCTAGATGGTTGGGGACAGAACTTCTTTGTGAAAAAGTGGCGTAAGGGGACGATGTGATTTGAAGGGACGTTAATTTTAATAAATCGAAAACTTGTCTTTGATAAAAATAAATCGTCCCTTCGTCCCAAAACCACGAAAAGAACCAAAAGCGTCCCTTCGTCCCAAAACTAAAATCATTCGTCACCCGTCACTCACCACCCGTCACCTTAAAATATTCGTGTATTTGTGGCAAAAACCACATTCGCAAATAAAAAATCCCACAAATTTACAGATAAAGTCCATAAGCTAGTATTTTTCCACCTGCGTTTTATAAATTTGGCGAAATACTTTGATATATTCGATATTAGATGAATATAAGGGAATATAAATGGTTGGTTTTAGGCTTCCTCTGTTACATCGGAGTAAGTGCATTTAATCTAGGAAACTGGATAGAGGAATCTATTACCTTAGATGTTCTCTATAGTCTGTTATGGATTGGAACCCTTTTATTGCATCTTTGGCACTATTATCAATATTACAAAGCCAAAAAAGGCTATAATGTTGACCAGCTATTTACGGAACTTATATCTTATGGATTACTAAGTTTAGGGATCAGTTTTTTGCCCGATGTCTTTGCCTTTTGGGGCATTTACGACGTTAACTTATTGTTAGGAATTTACCTAATCGGTTTTTATGCCGTTATGAACTTCCTAATAATACTCTTTTTTAGCTATAAAAAGTTGAGTAATCTTAATGAAGACTATACTTTACATCAGCAATGGCGACCTTTACTGATCATTATAGCACTTACCTGTAGTGCCTATCTAATGCAATTTACGCCACCCTCTTTTTTAATAGACGTTCTCATTCTCACAGGACTATTGATGGAGTTATTCTTGATTTTCAAAATCAAATGGATTGCCTTTATCAATTTTCAAAGTAAGTGGCTAAGTATCTTTTTTTTATTGGTCATCAATCTGCTTTTGATGGGGATGTTACAAAATGTATGGAGTTATGATTTGCCTTACCTTTTTGTAGATCCTTTTCGATCCAATGCCTTTTTTATTTTGATATTTGCCTTTGTCCTATCGTATGGAGGAATTTCGATAGGCGGCTTACTCTTCAATATTCCCATCGCTTCTGTAGCAGAACAAAGAGCCGTTGAAATTGCGAGCTATCAGTCGATCAACAGCTCCATTATGCGAAAGGACACAATGGAAGATACTTTTAAACTCCTTTTTAGAATCTGCTACAATGATACAAAAGCCAATGCAGGATGGTTGATTTTAGAGCGCAAAGACGGGGAAGAAGATAAAACTTTTTATACAAGTGAAATAGATAAAAGTATTGTTGGAGAATATAATAAAGCAATTGGTCTAGACGAGTTATTAAAAGAAAAAGAAGCATTATCCAAGCATTATTATTTTGATAAAATAAAGGAAGCATCCGATCAAAAATACCAGTCTATCTTAGTCTTTCCTGTCTTGACAGATGATGAGGTATTAGGAACCATTTGTCTCGCCAAAATAGGACAGGAAGCTTTTGGAGAATATCAAATTGAGTTGGCAAGAAGTTATGTAGATCAAGCGACTTTATCTTTTGAAAATACGGCTTTATTACAAAAATCCATCGAATCTGAACGCTACAAACAAGAATTGAATATTGCTCGTAAGGTACAAAAGCAATTGATTCCACAAGTTTTTCCTAAAAATGATTGGTATGAAATGGATGGTCTAAGTGAAAGTGCTTTGGAAGTAGGAGGGGATTATTGCGATTTTATAGAAATGGAAGATGGACGTTTAAGTCTCATCGTTGCTGATGTCGCAGGACATGGAGCCTCTGCCGCTTTTTATATGGCACAGCTCAAAGGCATTTATCAAGCTCTTGCCCAGTTCGATTTATCGGTAGAGGATTTTATCAAATATACCAATGATGCATTGGCTAATTGTTTGGAGCGTAGGGTTTTTATCACTTTGACCTATGCCTTATTTGATTTTGAACAACAAACATTGGTATATGCGAGAGCAGGACATACCCCCTTGCTTTATTACAACAATGAATATGATGAAGCCAGTTTTTTAGAAGATGAAGGAATGGGCTTAGGTATTCTAAGAAATCGTTCGTATGACCAATATGTTAGAGCTTATGAGCAAGAGTTCAAAGAGGGCGATATTTTTGTGTTTTTTACAGATGGAATTGTTGAAGGGCGCAACCTTAAAAGCCGTGAGGAGTTTGGTGAAGAACGTCTAAGAATGTGTATCCAAAATCATGCCGATACGCCTGTCACCATGCTCAAAAATCTCATCGTTCAAGACTTCTATAATTTTATCGAAAATACTGATAGACCCGATGATCACACGATTATTTTAGTGAAGATTAAATAGCTAGTAAAATGTAGTTTTAAGCAGACTCTTAATTCCTAGAAGAAGAAGCAATCAAATTGCCAATCCAACCAATTTATTCTCATTTTTGACTAACTCCAATAGTTCTTGTCTGAACCTATTTTCTCCTTTTTCTTCCGTTATTTTATACTATCCTTTTTGACCGTTATTGGAAAGATGAAATACTATACTTAGTTTTGCAACTATAATTTTTATAGAACCTAAAAAAGTTGAAAAATGAAAGCAATGATTATTAATAAATATGGTGAAGATGCACAGTTTGAAGTGACAGAAGTAGAAAAGCCTAAATTGAGTGAAGGACAAGTTCTTGTCAAAATCGCTGCATCTAGTGTCAATACAGTAGATACCATGATTCGTAAAATGGGAAAAGACCTGCCACTCTCACCAGATACACCAGCTCTTCTAGGAATGGACTTTGCTGGAACCATAGAAGAAGTAGGGGAGGGAGTGACAGACTTTTCTGTTGGTGATGAGGTTTATGGTTGTGCTGGAGGTTTAGCAGATTTGCCAGGAGCATTGGCTGAGTATATGGCGGCTGATAGCAAGTTGATCGCTCACAAAGCGAAAAACTTAAGTATGCGAGAGGCAGCCGCTTTACCATTGGTCGGAATAACAGCCTATGAAGGATTGATTCGTGCCAATATTACAAAAGGACAAAAAGTTTTAGTTCATGGTGGATCAGGAGGAGTGGGTCATGTTGCTCTACAATTGGCTAAATATTTTGGGGCAGATGTATACTCAACTGGTGGTGGAGATAAACAAATAAAGTTGATTGAAGAACTAGGTGCAAAAGGAATAAACTACAAAACAGAAGCGGTTGAGGAATATGTAGAGAAATATACAGGTGGTGCAGGATTTGACTTAGTATACGATTCAGTTGGTGGAGCCAATCTTATCAACTCTTTCAAAGCGGCTGCCTTAAATAGTCATGTTGCGACTACTGTATCTTTATGTGAACTAGATTTGACCTTAGCGCACTTCAAAGGACTGTCATTACATGTTGTATTTATGCTCATTCCGATGCTACACAACTTTAAACGAGAAGATCACCATAAGATACTAAAAGAGCTTACTCAAATTGTTGAATCAGGAAATTTAAAACCGATTCTTGACGAACAAGAATTTTCTCTTGAAGAGATAGGTAAAGCCCATGCACGTTTAGAGAGCGGACAAGGAATGGGAAAAGTGGTGGTGACCGTATAATTACAACCTGATTTATTAGAGTATCAATCGGATTAGTCGCACATATTTTGCCTACTAATCCGATTGATAATTTAGTCAACTTACGATATTTTCAACATAAGCGTAATTATAGTGTTTGAACAGATAAACAAAGGATTCAATTCCGTATTTCAATATGGCAAACTAAGTTTGGGAGTCGTCATTCCATTAGAAAATTATGCCCAGTCTCCTATTCCGAAGATGAAAGCGCATTTAGAGCGTGTTCAACTTATTGAAAAGCTAGGATTTAAAGCCCTGTGGGTTCGGGATGTCCCTTTTCATGTTCCCTCATTTGGGGATGCAGGACAAATGTTTGATCCCTTTACTTATCTGGGTTATTTAGCGAGTCAGAC
>JAHDBB010000273.1:0-2597 GCA_020630635.1 Chitinophagales bacterium | reverse complement strand
TTTTTGCAACCTTTGTATGTCGATTTACACGAAAATGATGACTTTAAGCCACAAGGCATTCATTTGGGCTTTCGTCTTGGAAGCAATTATTTGATTGGATATTTGGAGCAATTGGAAAATATGGGGGTGAATCATGTCGCTTTGAATTTACGATTTAATTCACTTGGTACAGAAAAAACATTGGAACTCTTAGCCCAAAAGGTTTTGCCAAAATTTAATAATGAATAAGATGAAACATATTTTAATAACAGGTAGTACAGATGGAATAGGAAAATTGGCTGCTATTGAATTAGCCAAAAAAGGTCATACGCTCTACTTGCATGGACGGAATAAAGAAAAGCTCCAACAAGTCATTGAAGAAATAAAGGACGCAACTTCAAATGATAATATTGATGGATTTGTAGCTGATTTTTCCAATTTGGATAAGGTAAAGGCAATGGCACAAGAAGTAAATGAAAAAGCATCAACACTTGATGTCCTTATCAATAATGCAGGGGTATTTAATGCCAATCAAGCGATTACAGAAAGTGGTCATGACATTCGATTTGTCGTCAACTATTTTGCTCCATATATGCTGACCAATTCCTTGATTCCTTTGTTGAAAAAAAGTAGTGAACCTCGTATCATCAACCTAAGTTCTGCTGCCCAAGCTCCCGTTGTTTTAGAAGCCCTAAAAGGTGAAATGAAATTATCAGCCCAAAGTGCTTATGCTCAAAGCAAATTGGCTCTTACGATGTGGAGTGTTGATTTGGCGAAGAGAGAGCAAGATATGATCGTTATTCCTGTAAATCCAGGTTCTTTATTGAATACCAAAATGGTACAAGAAGCTTATGGACAGTTCTGGTCATCTGTGGATAAAGGAGCCAATATTTTAATGGAATTGACAGAGAATGAAAATCTTGTCGCTCAATCAGGTGTATATTTTGACAACGATCAAGGACGTTTTGCTAAAGCGCATGAGGATGCTTATGACTCCAATAAAACAAAAACATTAATCGAAACAACAGAAGATATTATTAATGGTTAGGATTCAATAAAAACGCCACGAAGAAGTACTTTCCAAATTCAACTAGACCTGATAGTAGTGGTATGCTAAATGCAGCATTGGCTTTTACCACAAGTTGAAAAAACTTGCGGTAGAGCGAGGGATTTTTAGCATAAGAACGGATAGCAGGGAGAGCCGTAACGATGAAAGAAAAAACTTTCTCTCCTAAAAAAATCAAAAAAAAAATAACAAATTCCATTCTTTTTCCGTAAAAACACATAGAAATAGTTAAATTTTATTAAAAAAAAGGCTGTTTCAATTGATATTACAATAAAAATACCGTATATTAGCGGTGTTAATCGACAGTAAATTTTTATTGTCTAAAAATCATCTACTTACCAATTAAAAAAGTTTTTTATCGAATAGACTGTTACGCTAATTTAAAATAATAGATTCTTCAACCTTAATAAACTAGGTATAATTATGCGTATTCAGCTTTTAAATGATAAAGAGCTTGTCAAAAGCTACATGGCTGGCAATGAACTCGCCTTGGCCGAACTTCTCAGAAGACATAAGCAAAAAATCTACACATCTATTTTCCTATTTGTGAAAAATGATGTGCAAGCCGAAGATATATTCCAAGATACTTTCGTCAAAATTATTGAGTCCCTTAAACGTGGGAAATATTATGAAGATGGCAAGTTTTTGCCTTGGGCAATGCGTATTGCTTATAATTTATGTATTGATCATTACCGTAAAAATAAAAGAACTCCAACTGTTACGACGAGTGATGGTTATGACATCTTTAGTGTTTTGAAATTTTCGGAAGACAATGGTGAAGAACGCATGATTAAGAATCAAGCCCGTGAAAAAGTACGTAAATTGGTAGATGATTTGCCTCGTGAACAAAGAGAAGTCGTGATTTTGCGCCATTATGCAGATATGAGTTTTAAAGAAATTGCAGAGATGACCAATGTGAGTATCAATACAGCACTTGGTAGAATGCGTTATGCACTTATTAATATGCGTAAAATGATTGAGGAGAAAAATGTGGTATTTTAGTCATCTTATTATCAAATTGAGTATATCTTCCCTTCCCAATAAATAGCTTATAACCTAGCAGATATGGTTTTTATTGTAACCATGTCTGCTTTTTTTTTGAAATATTTTTTTTTGACAAGTTTGTGAAATTTTGGCAATATTCAGAATTTAATTAACGTTTTATTGATGTATTATTTATGACACCTATTTGTTAATTAAAACTTATCTATGAACCAAATTTTTACCAACGATTTATTACGATTGGCTTATCAAGAAACCAATCTTTCTGAAACTCTTAACCTCGTAGAAGCCATCGAAAATGATTGTGAAAAGAAGCAAAGCTTCCAATCATTAATGGGAATGAAAAAGAGCTTAGACAGCTTAAAGTATACTCCCAGCGATGCCAGTATAGATTTTATACTGAGTTACAGCCAGCGTCAAAAAGTGGCGTTATAATTTTGGCTTACGAACATTAAAAAAGGGCAAAACACTGTACAAGCGTTTTGCCCTTTTTATTTGGAGTTTTTTCTAATTACTTTCTCTTTTTTCTTTTCTTCTTTTTATTGATATT
>JAHDBB010000272.1 GCA_020630635.1 Chitinophagales bacterium | reverse complement strand
TGCATTAATAATTCATCATTCACAATTTATCATTATAATGACCTTTCGCTCCCAAAAATAAACAAACTAAACCAATGTTTCCTTTGTTTTGGCAGCGTGCATTTGTACCTTTTGCTCAATCCACCAACACATATTGAGACGCTCAAAAGCATCTTTCTCCCAACTTTGTTTTGATAGGGATTCAAAGATAGGTTGATACTTTTTCAAAATGGTCAGCTTGTTAGTTGTTGATATTGCTTTATATAATTTCCCTAAAAGTTCTAAGGTTGTTGCCTCGAAACCAAATAAGTATTCTTGGCGTTGAAGGAGTTGCTTGACGTTTTTGATTTGATAGGATAAAAACTCGAAATTGCCCAATTCGTAATGGGTCATTAGGTTGAGTAAATGCGTAGCGGCTAAGTAATCTTTGCGGGTTTTGAGAATTGGGCTATTGAGTAATTCTACCAAATATTTTTGGGCTTCTTCATAGTTATCAATTCCGAAATGAGCATAGGCAAGGTTGTAATGATAATGCAAAAAATAAAGAGGATTGATACTTTCTTTGATGTTTTGAAAAGCTATTTCGGTTGATGATAAAACTGATTTTGCAGAATTAAAATCACTGTGGAATAAATAGTGTTCTAGCTCAAAAGAGTGGTGAAGGTCAAAGAGAATATTGTCATCATGAGACCTCGTAAATAATTTATTTTTTTCCAAATCATTGATGACCTTCAAACAATCTTGTATGATTTTTTGGCAAAAAGCCCAGTCTTTACTACGAATGGAGGTATAAATGTAATTCATATAATCACAAGCAATCACCAATGGCTCAATTTTGTAAAAATCTAAATTGTTGAGTACTAAATTAATTTGCTGCTCACTTAGTTTTTGCGCTTTTTCATATTGCTTCATGGAAACATAACAGGAAATTTGAGTCGTCAATTTGGTTCCCATTGTCAAAAGGGGAGTTGGAATTTGTTCTTCACTTAATAAAGGGTCTTCACTAAAATTTTGTAGCGTTTGTTGGGCTTGTTGGGTTCTGATTGTATTTTTGATATGAAATAATTCGACTTTTCGGTTCAATAGATTGTATAAATGATGTTCTTTAAGTTCTTCAATGTATTTGATGGGTTGACGCAACTGTTTCTCAACTTCTACATCTAAGCTTTGATGAAAGGTCGCCAACATTTTCTCATTATTTTGCCAATGTGCCAATACCACTTTTTCGGTAAATAAATCATATTCTTCTGCCAATTTGATGGCTTTATTCAGTTGAACAGTCGCTAATTCATGCATCCCTTTTCGCAGCAAAACCATGTAGTTGTCTTTGTATTGTGCGACTTTTTCATGTGGATTATCATTGCTGTGGTAAAAACGCAGTGCTTTCAAAATGAGGTTAAATAAGTTGTTTTTGACGACGGCAAAATGCTTGACAAAACTTTCATTTTTAAACTTTTTCTTTAGTGCTTGTTCATCATATTCTTTTTGTTGAGCAATGGCATTGTATAGTTTGATATAGGTTTTGTTTTTTCCTTCAAAGGTAGAAGCAAACATTTTAAAATAGCGTTTTTCGCCCTGATTCATACCTTGAATCAATTGATAGAGATGGTTCTTTTTATGCATTGTGTTTATGTTTAATCAGTGTTTTTAAGGATCAATGAGTCTTATTTTTTAGTAGATAAGCTTACTTCACTTGCTTTTATTTTAGCCAATTTTGTTTCAATCCACCAACACATATTGAAGCGTTCAAAAGCGTCTATTTCCCAACTTTGTTGAGACATTTCTTCAAAGATGACTTGATACTTTTGTAAAAGTAAATGCTCTTGTTCCTTCGATTTTACTTTAGACAACTTAGATAAAAACTCAATCGTCTTGGCTTCAAATCCATGTAAATATTGATGTCGTTGGAGCATTTGTTTGACATTTTTGAGTTGATAAGATAAAAACTCCCTATTGCCCAATTCATAATGAATGAGTAAATTGAGTAGATGCGTACTAGCCAAATATTCTTTACGAGTTTTTAGCAAAGGACTATTTAACAATATGACCGAATATTGTTGGGCTTCTTCATAGTTGCCAATTCCAAAATGAGCATAAGCGAAGCCATAGTTGTAATGCAAAAAATAGAGATTGTTCAAATGATCTTTGATACTTTCAAACTCTTCTTCGACTGTTGATAAAAGCATTTGTACCTTTTCAAAATTACAAGCTAATAAATGATACTCTAATTCAATAAAAAAATCAAGAGTGAATAGCTCCATTTTTTCTTGCAATTGCTTGAATGTACTGAATTGAGAGTCATTTAAAATAGCTTTACATTCGTTGATTTTTTCTTGACAAAATGACCAAGATTGATAATGAATAGAAGTAAAAATAAGGTTGGAATAATGGGCATATAAAGTCAAAGGTTGTCCTTGAAAAATGAGCGGATTTTCTTTAGTTGTTTGAATCATTTTTTGTATACAATGACCTGCCTTTTCATATTTTTTCATCGAAGCATAACAATGATGTTGAGCAGACATTTTATAATCCTTTGCCAGCACAGAGATAGGTTCTTCTTCCTGCAATAATAAAGGATGGTTAATCAAGGCTTGTAATTCCTTTTGTGCCTCAATGGTTCGCACATCATTTTTGATATGAAACAGTTGTATGGTTTGATGTAGATTGACATAAGCACAATAATCATTCAATTGTTGAGCATATCGCAAAGGTTTAGCCAGTTGTTGTTCTGCATCTATGGAAGCATTATGGTGAAAGTTTGCCAAAAAAGCTTCATTATTTTGCCAATGTGCCAACAAAACCATATCTGAATGCAATTCATATTCTTCTGCAATTTTCATAGCTTTATCCAATTGAATGGTTGCTAATTCATGCAAACCCTTTCGGAGTAAGACCACATATTTATCTTTATATTGATTGACTTTTTCACGAGGATGGTTGTTGGTATGATAAAAGCGCAATACTCGCAAAATAAGATTAAAAAGATTGCTTTTAGCTACCGCAAAATGTTTGACAAAGCTTTCATTTTTAAACTTTTTCTTCAAGGCTCGTTCATCATATTCTTTTTGTTTTGCAATAGCATCAAATAACTTGATATATGTTTTATTTTTTCCCTCGAAGGTAGAGGCAAATAGTTTAAAGTAGCGTTTTTCGCCCTGATTCAGAGATTGAATCAATTGAAAGAGATGATTTTTTTTATTCATGATAGGGTATTATAAGTGTTGTTTTTTTTTAGAAGCGAAAGGTCATTATAATGATAAATTGTGAATGATGAATTATTAATGCAGTTTAGTTCGTCATTTTTTCTTTTTAGGAGCGAAAGGTTCGTTGCTTTGTCGTATTGGAAAGTCCCGCTATCCGTTCTTATGCTAAAACGCCCTCGCAAAACTCTCTAGCCTATGCTGCATTTAGCATACCACTACTATCGGGGCTATTTTGCATGGTCTCAACCTTTGGTTACTTAAAAGTATTTATTCTACAAAAGTTATATTTCTAACAACAAAACATTTAGACCCATCTAATCTGCTATCAAAGAACTAAAACAATAGCGAATCAAGTAAAAAAGAGATTGCAGAACAAAAAAATCAGAATATCTTACTGTTTAAAAAATCAATCAAGACAAAATGCAACTGCTTTACAAGGACTTGATACAAACGGTCTCTGTATGAGTAAAAGCAGAGACCAAAACCTTAAAATAGCGTTTTTCACCCTGTGTAAGTGATTTTATGAGTTGAAATAAGTGGGTTTTTTTATTCATCTTTACCTAATAAAAGGGTGATCTAATTGTTTGATTATCAATGATTAGTGATGGGTAAATCACCAAAAGAAATTTAATGTTATCCCTTTTTTATGCTTGGTATTTTTTAATATAAAATAGACCTTGTGCTTAAATATAAAGAAATTGGTATAACCCCAAAACATAATTTTATAGGAAAGAACTCACAAATATAATTTATAAAAACATAAGCATCCAATATTAAAAAAGAAATCCATAAAATGATTTACATTTCTTAATGGAATAGGATTGCTATGTCTTCTTCTCTTAACTTTCTCTTTTGGATTTCCAATTCATTAACACAACCAAACAAGGAATAGGTAAGAACTAAATGCAATTTTTTAATAACTCAGGTCTTTAAAAACTTTTGCATTTATTCTTCCTGTATCCTTATTCGAAATAAATTATTCATCACGAAAATCAGACGATTTTATGAAAAAAATGTTATCTGTCCTAGCAGTATTGCTATGTACACTTTTTTATGATATTCAGATTCAAGCACAAAATGCCCCTTGTTCTGAATGTGGCAACTTAGTCATTTCTGCTGTTGTCAACGGTCGAACCAACGGAAGACATGGTATCCAACTTTGCGCCATCAATGATATTCCTGACCTATCCAATTATCACTTTACTTACTCAGATGACAACCTAAGTGATTCTGAATTTATTGGTTATGATAGAGATGGAACATCTTCCATATCTACGGCTACTATCCTTTCTGGTTCTCTTTTAGCAGGTGAATGCTTGTGGATTGTAAATGACTCAACAGATTTTGAGGAGTTTATGGAAGGAACCTTTGATTTTGCAGCTCCTGATGTAGATGGTTCTATAAGTGTGGCTGTAGAAGATGATGAAAATCTTATGATTATTTGTAAGGGTAATATAGATGACCTTTATGGTACGTATATAGCTGCTTTAGATGAGGACGAAGACTTTATGACCAATGCAACTGACGAAATAGATCCATCTGATCCTGCTTATTATGGAGACACTTGGATTGTTTCTAACAATGATAGATGTCCTAACGGTGGAACATTTGATCTATCTAACTGGACTGTCGGACCGATTGACGATATGGATGGCGCTGACTTTATTTCTGAAACGTCTTTTCCTGGTGCCAACTATAGCCATAGCAATCCTGGTGCTTGTTCCAATGTGAGAACTTGTGGCGGCTTACAACTTTGTACAGAGGTAAGATATGAATGTGTAGAAGATCCCGATGGTCTGGATGATTTCTTGATGTCTATCGACTACATTGGTATGGAGCCAGGTATTACATTGACTCTATTAGAATTGTATGGTTGTAATATTACCATTCATCCTTCTTCTGATGATCCTGCAACTACACCAGATGGTACGATTGTTTTATTAAATGAAGAATCTACAAGTGGTTGTGGAACCAGCTCTACTTTATGGGGTATTGAATACAAAAGCCCAGGATGTGATGGTATCCAGTTTTGGGATCGAGTACCTGAAAATTGTATCTTGACTTGTTCTAATGGTATGCAAGACGGAGACGAAGAAGGTGTTGACTGTGGTGGTTCTTGTCCAAATATATGTTCAACAGGTGATCCATGTACCAATGGCGTGCAAGATGGAGATGAAGAAGGTGTTGATTGTGGTGGTTCTTGTCCAACTCCTTGTTCAACAGATGATCCATGTACCAACGGTGTTCAAGATGGAGACGAAGAAGGTATCGACTGTGGTGGCTCTTGTCCTACTCCTTGTCCAACAGGTGATACTTGTTCTAACGGTGTGCAAGACGGAGACGAAGAAGGTATTGACTGTGGTGGATCTTGTCCAACTGCTTGTATGGCGATGGCAACTTGTGATGACGGTGTTCAAAATGGAGACGAAGAAGGTATCGACTGTGGTGGATCTTGTCCAACCCCTTGTCCAACAACTGATACATGTTCTAACGGTGTTCAAGATGGAGATGAGGAAGGTATTGACTGTGGTGGTACTGCTTGTGCGCCTTGTGGTACAGTAGCCGCTATTCCTACTATGTCTCAATGGGGTTTGATTCTTTTAACCTTATTAACATTGACTTTTGTAAGTATTTCTGTTGTGAGTCGTCAAGGTAGTTTAGCAGGTGTTAACCGTACCTTTACGATGTCAGATGCGATGCAATTACGCAACTATCCATTCAATAGAAACATGTTCTTTAAAGCGGCTTTATTTGTAGCATTTGCTGCCCTAATCGCTGCTGTTGGAACTTTTGCCGTTTATGGATTCTTAACGATGACGGATATTGTAGGAACATTTATAGCAGGTCCTGTATTAGCTTACTTGATTCATTTATTAGCAATGGTGAATGAGCAAGAAAAGTAATAGATAGAGTAGACAAAGAATAGTCTATAGAACGTTTTTAGTTATATAAGTGATAGGATGAAAACGTCCTATCACTTTTTTAAGTTTTATGTATTTTAAAAAATCATTTACGATAGGTTGCGACCTCAACGAGCTAGCCCCGATAGTAGTAGTATTCGTGTAGAAGCGTTGGCTTAGGAAAATATAGCCACACGAATGAGAACGGATAGCGGGACTTTCTGTGACGACAGCGAACCCAACCTTTCGCTCCTAAAAATAAAAAATAGGCAAATCCTTAGCGATTTAATTTGAAAGAAACTTACATGAAAAGTAGTAGGACACAATCATCCTACTGCTTTTTTTACAACCAAAATAAAACTCTTTTCTTTTCGTACAAGCACTTGGTTTCTCTTTTTGGTAGGCTAAGTGCTTTTATATATTTTTGATTATGGCGAAAAAAAATCCCAATACCCCAGCAGAAGAAGTAGTGGCTTCTCCCAGTTTGATCGAAAAAATGGCTTTAGTTTGGAAGCGATTCAATAGTCAGTTGATCAATCGTTTATTGCTTCGATTCGTAGGATTGATGACGCTATTTTATTTAGTATGGGCGAGTCCTTTTATACAAAAAACCTTTGTTGCATTTATCGCAACGCTCTATGCCAAAGCTGGCGGTTTTTTACTCAATTTGATGGGATATGGCGTAAGTGTTCATCAAGATATTGTTAGCTCCAATGCCTTTTCGATTAGTATCAAAAATGGCTGTGATGGAATTGAAGGATTGGCGATTTTTTTATGTGCGATAGCTATTTATCCTGCGACGATTGCCCAAAAAGCCAAAGGATTAGGATATGGGATTGTATTTTTGGTCCTACTCAATCTTTTGCGAATTGTCACATTGTATATGACAGGCATCCATTTTCCGAGTCTCTTTGATGTGATGCATGAAAGTATCTGGCAAATCCTGTTTATTGCGCTTACCTTAGTGGCGTTGTTTGTCTGGATAGATTCTTTAAATAAGGAAAAAGTAAGCGAATAACCTATAAATGCAAATATTTTTGATTTTTAGGAGAGAACGGATACTGCTTCGTCGCAAAGGCAAGTCCCGCTATCCGTTCTTATGCATGCAGCCAAGTTTTTTTAAGCCAACGCTTGTACATTCATACCACTACTATCGGGTCTATCTTTGATTGGACTCAACATATAGTACCAGCTTTTTAAACCCCAAGATCAAATCCCTATTTTCCAGTCACCAGTCACCAACAAAAAAACCATGAAAAATCCCATTATCAAAAGTCTTTTATTATTCTTAGGTATTTACTTTACTCTTTTAGTTTGCGTCAATTTTGGCGGCGGTAAAGAACAGTTTGCCAACTTTTACAGAAGCCAAGCCGAGTTGTTTTATCAATCTTTTGGAGATGGGGGAGAAGTCGAAATCAAAAAATATAAGAAGGAAAAACACTTTGATACCTTGTTTATTTTGACGAGTAAAAAACAAAAACAAAAAGCCATCCAAACAGCAAGAAGACAGGGAGCCAAAACCACTAAAATCAAACCTGTTAAGTTTCCATTGAACACTTGGAATGCGGCAGGATTGTACTTTTTATTTTTCCTTTCCCTCATTTTAGCAACACCCGTTACTTGGAAAAATAGAGTCAAAGCCTTGTTCTTGGGTGGCTTTATTCTTTATGCATTTATGATTGCCAAGATAGGACTTTCTTTATGGCTCAAGTTTTCTATTTACCATGAGCGTTTTGGTTTAGGAGTCGAAAGTGATGTCATGCTCAATGCCATCAACTATCTAAACAACATCATTTCCGTTCCCTTTTTAGGATTGATCTTAGCAACTTTGACTTGGTTGTTTTTCTGTTTTCCCAAGATTCAATTAAATCCAAAACCCAAAGTAGAAATTAAGGCATTAGAAAGTAGTGAGGTCGTATGATTTTTTCGTTTTTATCATCCAAACGAATGTATAGCCTAAGCCGTATTAGACGATTTACTTTTAGCCCAATGAGATAGAAAAAATAAATTGAAATCGAAAAAATAACGTTTTGGATTGGTTTCAAAAACTTGATTGATTTTGGTATAAGGTTCTGGATTATAAGATAAATTCGGCATCTTTATAATCACATCAAGCTGTTTGGTAATCTCTTTCATTGGGGGTGTAAGTAGCTGATCTCGTTGGAGCTTTCTTTTAAAATTTATCAATTTGTTTTGAGCCAAAG
>JAHDBB010000271.1 GCA_020630635.1 Chitinophagales bacterium | reverse complement strand
CTATCGACTATCGACTATCGACTATCGACTATCGACTATCGACTATCGACCAAACCTAGTTTTTTATTGTTCCTTTTCCCAAGCTTCTGCATCAAAACGTTTTTTTCGCTTAGGCTTTCTTCTAATTTGTCTTTCTTGTCGGAAACTACGAGTACGAGGCGGAGGCGTACCTCTATAGATATAATTTTCATTGATAGAAAGCAATTTTCTTTGCAAATAATCTTTGGTTTCTAAGGTGAAAACACCTGTTTGTGTCAATCCTGCATGTTCTTGCAATTTCATAATTGCTTTTTCAGTAGTTGGACCAAATATCCCATCTGAAACACCAGCCTCATAGCCTGCCATTTTTAAAAAATCCTGTAACTCTGCTACTTTAGGACCACTATCTCCCTTTTTGAGTTCAGAAGCAGAAGTACTAGCACTAGGACCATTGGTTGAGGGAATATAAGAAATAATATCCTCAATGGACTCATTACTCACCTTAACCAAACGTCTAAACTCTAAAAATCTTTTAACCGAATAAGTCGTAATAGAAACAGCGTTGCTTTGATTCCCACCCAATGTATAAATATCTTTACGACTGCTAGTATATCCCAAGAAGATACCGACATGTCCTTCCCAACTACTGGGAGAATTTCGCCAATAGACGACGACATCTCCCAACTCTGGACGCTTAACTTTAAAGCCCACATCCAACCAAGAACGGGCGGCTGGATGATGAGATTGAACAAACCCAGCCTTTTTAGCAACCCAATTCATAAAGATACTACACCAAGGCGTTTCATCTCCATTAGAGACCACATAATCCAAGCCCGTTTCTTCTGCATATTGCAAAATGCGAGGATTATGTTGATGGGCTGGATATTCTGCAACCCCCAGTTCCTGCGTCGCAATTTTGATAATTTTGTACATAATTTTCTAGTTTGATTAATTAATGAGGAAGCGTTGTACAAAGTTGTTTCAAAATCGTTTTATCTTTTTTTAATATTTTATGTGAAGCGAATAGCAATAGAATCTTCTAGATATTTACAGATATATTTGGCACTTCTGACAGCTCCTTCCATTCGTAATATCTGATTCGATAATGTGCATAACAGGTCAATCTTTAAGTTGATAGTATTTTATAAGATGGTTACATTCCAGAGCCGAAAGTCGTTCGCCACTTGTCACAATCACTTGTCATTTAAAATCCTAATCAGGCACATATTCTGGTACATTTTTGCCCAATACTTTAACCGCTAAATACAACAAAGCCGTTCCCACGATAAACCAAACAATATTGGGAATCGGAACCATCATGGACATGGTTCCCATCAAAATACTAACGAAACCAACCGTCAAAGCATAAGGCAGTTGAGTTTTAACATGGTCTAAATGATTGCAACTCGAAGCCAGCGAACTCAAAATGGTCGTATCCGAAATAGGGGAGCAGTGATCGCCAAATACCGCACCAGCCAACACACAAGAAGTAACATTATAAAAAATCGGCATAATTTCTTCTACACTCAATCCAGTCGATTGGCTAATCGTCCAAGTGGCAGGCAAAATCAAAGGATACAAAATCGCCATCGTACTCCAACTGGAACCCGTCGAAAAAGCAATCAAACCTGCCAAGATAAAGGTAACAGTCGGAATCCAATAAGGACTCAAAAATCCATCCAATATATCTGTCAAAAAGTCGGCAGTATGCAAGTCTTTGGTAATACTTCCCAATGCCCAAGCCAAGACCAAAATCATAATCGCTGGAAGCATTGTTTTCAATCCATCACTAAACGTTTCCATTACCGATTTGAGCGACATAATTCGACCACCCAAGGTCAGTAAGATAGCCGTTATAATCGCTGAAATGGAACTCCACAACAAAGCTGCATAAGAGTCTGATCCACCAATCACAGCCGATAATTTACCCAAAAAACCCAACTCTGCATTGTTCCAAACTTCGGGATTGTGTCCTGTATAAAATAAGCCGATAATCGTTCCCAATACAACCACTAAAATAGGAATCAAAGCATTGTACCAGTTGTGTTGAATACCAGGTACAGGGTCTAATTCCTCCAAAGAATTATCTACTTCATTTTCGCCTCTATCAGTTGATCTATCATACACATCGCCCGTTGTTCTCGCACGCATTTCTGCCTTGTGCATCGCTCCATAATCCTTGCCCATAAAGATCAAAAAGAGAATGAAAAGCAGGGTTAAAACGGGATAAAAGGAGTAAGCCAGCGAATTTAAAAAGAGACTATAAGCACTTTCTTTGATGCCCAAAGCAGCCGTAGCTTCTGTAATATAGCCCAATTCTGCGCCAATCCAAGTGGTGACAAAAGCGATGGCAGCAATCGGTGCAGCCGTACTATCTACAATATAAGCCAGTTTTTCCCTTGAAATTCGGAAATTATCGGTTACAGGACGCATCGTATTTCCAACGATCAAGGTATTGGCGTAGTCATCAAAAAAGATGGCAACTCCCAAAATCCAAGTAACAAACTGGGTATTTTTAGCACTATTGGCAAAACGAGATAGCTTATCAACCACACCTTTCATCCCTCCATTGCGAGAAATGATGGCCACCAATCCGCCAATCAATAGCGAAAATAGGACGACTGATAAATGACTTTTATCGGCTAAGGCATTGACTATATAAGTATCTAAAACGGTAAAGAGACTGCTAAAAATCCCTCGCAAAGTAAAGCCATTAAGGATAAATGCACCTGCCCAGATTCCAACAAAAAGCGATACCAAAACTTCTTTAAATATCAAGGCTAATATGATGGCTACCAATGGCGGAATGATGGACATCCAAAGCGGAATTTTACTCAAACTTATTTTATCTCCAATGGTATGAACCCGATTGAAAATACCTGGACGCTTTTGATATTGAACATACAAATGCGGTTTTTCATTCAACTTACCTTTAAAAGTAGCCTTTCCATTTTTGAATTGTAGCTTCTGTTCTTTTTTATTAATCATAAAAACATGTTCCCCATTGATATTGGGCGGTTGGGTACTAGTGATTTCTAAAGTCGCATTTTTAGCGGATTGATCTAATAGTTGGATGTTGAAATTGTCAATTGTTTGACCTTTTGCGTTAAAAAAAACACAAAATAATAGAATGCAATATATTTTTATTCGTAATAGTTGCATATTGTGAACTTAGTTTTGGATTAGTGACAATTAAAAAATAAATTTAGTATTTTGGGAAAATAGATTTTGATTCAAGACAAGGCGAAAAACACAGCGGTCCGACGTTTCGGCATAGCAGGTCTACGACGAGTATTTTCAACGCCGTATTGGATCAAAAGATCATTACCAAATACAGAAGTTATTTTTCTAATTGTTACTTAAAGTGAAAACAAGCATCCTCTCACCTTCGCTTGTTTTATATGGTTTTGTTTTATCTTTGTGCGTTCTTTTTAGGAGCGAACAGTTGGTCTTTCATCGCACAGGAAAGTCCCGCTATCCGTTCTTATTCGTGTGGCTAGGTTTTGCGAAGCCAACGCTTCTACACGAATACCACTCCTATCGGGGCTATTTTGTAAGGTAATTATCTTTGATTTTCAGACTTTATTTTTTGGTACACCTAATAGAAAAATCTGTCGCTTAGTAATGAAAAACTATGGACTATCGACCATTGACTTATAAAACTGGCACTAAGAAGTCCCCACCACAACCATCTAGACCCGATAGTAGTGGTATCACCGAAGCCAAGCCTACAAGTCAAAAAGACTTGCAGTAGAGCCAAGCAGTGATAAGAACGGACAGCGGGGAGACCCATCACGATGAAAGAGTAATAACCCTTCTCTCCAAACGCTCACAAAGCAAGTATAAATAGAGAGAAAGTTACTTGTCACCACCAACTTATAACTAAAAAGTAGTGAACCTCTGTAAATGAAAAGACGTATCATTTAGAATGCCAAGCAAATTGTTCCCTTTTGGCGTATCTTTTGCACACGTAATCATCCTAAATATAATAACAATCTTTTATAATTCTATAATTGTAATGACAAAATTTATACCACATACCATTTATTTACTGTTTTGCCTTCTAACAGTGTGTTGGGTGACGGATATTCAAGCACAACAACAGTGGCAAGGTACGAATGTTAGCGTATTTACTGACACAACTACGGCAGAACTTTTTCGAGGAAGCTGGGCAGGTGGCATCAACAATCCACAGTTTTCAGCCGCTGACCTCAATAATGATGGCATTGATGACCTATTTATTTTTGATCGTTCCGATTATGAAGTTTTGACCTTTATCAATGGTGGTACACCCAATGAAGTAGATTATAGTTTTGATTTAGATTATACCCATCAATTTCCCGAAATGATAGAATGGGCATTTTTGAGAGATTACAATTGTGATGACATTCCAGACCTCTTTACTGCCATCATTGGAGGAATAAAAATCTATGAAGGATATTACGACCAATTTAGTCGGTTGTCCTTTAATCTCGTCATTGAACAACTCAATAATGTAGATGGTAATATCATCGAAATCAATACACAAGACTTGCCAGCGATTGTAGATTTTGATGAAGATGGAGACATAGATATTTTGACGTTTAATCCAGCAGGAGGACAAGTTTTTCATTTTGATAACATCGCCTCCGAATGTGGAATTTTTGAATTAGCCTTAGTGGATTCTTGTTGGGGCAGCTTTTATGAAACCCTTGACAAAGAAGTTACGTTAGATTGTGATTGTACCTGCGAAGGTTACAAACCACCCACTTTAGAAAATTTAGAAACCAAAGACAATCCACATGCAGGTTCTACCGTATTGACAATGGATCTCAATGGAGACGGAATAAAAGAAATGATTTTGGGAGACCTCAACTCCGATAATTTGGTACAATTGGACAATGGTGGAACGATGGAGGATGCCTATATTACCGATCAAGATGCCAACTTTCCGATCTATGATGAAACAGCGGTTTTTAGAAGTTTTTTAGCCTCTTTTGCGGTGGATGTCAACAATGATGGACTTGATGATCTCTTGGTCAGTCCCAATAATACCGTGAGTATGGCTCCTTTCAACAATGTTTGGTACTATCAAAATGTAGGAACTGCCAATAATGTCGTCTTTGAATTGCAACAAAAAGATTTTTTAATGGATGAAATGATGGATGCTGGTATGTTCTCTCATCCAAGCTTTTTTGATTACAATGGTGATGGTTGGATGGATTTAGTGGTTGGCAATCGAACCAAAACAGAAATCACCAATGGAGGCGCACAAGTTCCAGTATCTAGTTTGACCTTATATAAAAATGTAGGATATAAAGGAGCAACAGGAAAGTCAGCTTTTGCGCTGGTGACAGATGATTATCTCAATTTAACAGAAATTGCTTGGAAGGATTTTGCACCAACTTTTGGAGACATGGATGGAGATGGAGACGACGATATGTTATTGGGAACCTCTGGACCCGCTACCGCTATCGGGGATTTTGACGGAACACTCATTTATTTTGAAAATACAGCAGGAGCTGGTCAAATTGCCGAGTTTGGTCCACCACAATATGTCTATCAAGATATAGACGTTTTTCAAAATAGCAATCCTTCTCTCTATGATGTCAATCAAGATGGATTGTTGGATCTAATTATTGGAAATCGTTTGGGGCAAGTTTGGTATTATAAAAATGTGGGAAATGCTAATGAACCCATTTTTTCATTGACCAATAATTTTTGGGGAAGTGTCGATGTAAAAGGAGCATCGGGTTCTGGACATGCAGCTCCTCAAATTGTCGAAGAAGATGGAGATCGTTATTTATTTGTTGGAGCCGAAAGCGGACAAGTTTTTCAATATTTATTGAATGAAGGGGACTTAGACAATGGAGCCTTTGAATTGATTACGAAGACTTACAAAGACATCCAAACAGGTCGCTATTTAGACCCTGCTTTTGAGGATTTGACAGATGATGGTATTCCTGAAATGATCACAGGGAGCAGACGTGGAGGCTTATTGCTCTTTTACACGCAAAACGTACCAACAGCTATGGAGGAAGTATCTTCTATAGTAGAAATATTTCAAGTATCGCCCAATCCAGCCAATCAATACCTTGAAATAAAATTTTTAGAAAATATTAATGAAAAAACACAAGTGAAAATATTTAATATGGAGGGCAAAATGATAAAAAACCATCAAATTATCAATCATATTCCTTATTTGAAGCTCGATTGTAGCCAGTGGACATCAGGTTTATATTTTATCAATATAGAAGTCAATGACCAAAAATGGAGCAAAAAAGTAACCATTAAGCATTAACCCGTCATATATTATGAAGACAGCAACAACACTAAATCATTACTTAAAGGAATAAAGTGCAAATCACAACAAGTTAATCAGTATAACTAAAATATTTATACTTTTTATTATCAAAATAAAAGGATTAGATATTATTTGCATTTTTTATAAACAAATTCCTTTATGCCAAGTTATCACCTGACAGAGTTAGTTGATTCTCTATCCAAAGAAGAAATTCGCAATTTTAAATTATATGCCACTCGAATTAATAACACTAGTTCGGGGGAAAATAAGAGTGTACTGCTTTTTGATTCTATCAAAGAGGGAATGGACGAGTTTGGCGATGAAATTGTTGAAAAGCTCTATGCTCAATGCAATAAAACAACCAAAAACGCCTTTTATCGTCTCAAGAATCGCCTAATTACGGATGTCGAACAAAGTCTTTTATTACTCAATCGCAACAAAGATCCTCGATTTAAAGTGTTTAACATTATACAACTTGCCAACGTATTCCGTTACAAATCCGATTACGAACAAGCCTTTAGTTATTTGATCAAAGCCGAAAAACTGGCTATCAAATTCAAA
This sequence comes from Chitinophagales bacterium, assembly GCA_020630635.1. GTDB lineage: Bacteria > Bacteroidota > Bacteroidia > Chitinophagales > UBA2359 > JAHDBB01. The sequence continues at coordinate 1,486 of JAHDBB010000271.1, read as the reverse complement.
TATTCCGACCTTCTTGATACCATCTACACCGAAATATTGAGTTTAGCAACGGACTATTACAATATCAATCCACAAGATTATATCAAGAAAAAAAGAGGAAATCATCAAAAATTGGGTGGCATTCAAGAAGTCGATTTCCTTATTTCTACGATCAACTATAAGTTAAGAAGTGCCAATTACACAGGACAAGACAAAGAATTGAGTAAGGAATTGGGCAAAGCGTTACAAAGTTTGAACATTGAAGGCAACGCAGACCTTTATGAAGATATGGGGATCAGTGTCAGCAAAGATCCCACTTTACGAAAAGAATTAAACGAAACACTCGAAAGTTTAGACATCAATAGAGAAATCCTCAAAGACCCCAAAGTCCAGTTCAAAATACATAAGTGTTACAGTTACTATCTATTACAACAACGCAATTTTGCCACTTTGGAAGGCTATCTAATTCGAGAACTCAACCGCTTTGAAGAAATGGGCTTTTTCGATGATGACCGATACGAAGACCAATTCCAAATGCTTTTATGGATTATCAACTGTTCTCACATCAATTTCAGAATAGAACAGGCAGATTTATTTATCCAAAAATTCCACAAGGCCCTAAATGGACAAAGCAAAAAGTTTTACGACAAATATCTTTGGATGTATCACGAGTGCCGCCTTTTAAACTATTCTTTCAAAAATGACTACAACGGTTTAATCAATTTATTGATTGAGATTCGGGACAATCCAGAACTGACAGGCAACACTTTATACGATACATTTGTCTATATCAATTTGGCGGCAAACTACTATAAAACAGGCGAACTCAAAAAAGCTTTAGACAGTATGATCCCGATTACCATGTCAGATCATATCAAAAAACTTTCCAAGAGCATTCAAATTAGCATCGCCATTCAAGACATCATTTTGCATTACGAAAACAAAGATTTCAACTACGTTATTTATCGCATCAATGAAGTCAAAAGAGTTTTCCGAACGCAAATGAAAGAAGAAAATTTTGGGCGAGAAAAAGAGCTATTAGGGATCATCAAAGAGTTGTGTTCCAAAGCCGATCCATTCAGAGAACCCAAGACCATCAAGCGCATCGAGGCATTTATCGAAAAATCTCCCCGTCTCGTACCAGGCACAGGAGAACCCCTTAACTACAAGGTATGGTTAGAGTCCAAGCTCAATAAACAAGATTATTTTACCGCCATTGTTGACGAACAAAAAAGACAAACCGAAGAGGCCAAAGCAAGACAAGGAGCGAATTAATAATTCAAAACCAATTTTTTATATATTATGTTTTTTTAGGAGCGAAAAGTTTATCTTTCATCGCAATGGCAAGTCCCGCTATCCGTTCTCATTCCCCTTGTAGAGCAAATTCATGAATTTGCTCTACAAGGGGAATACCACTTCTATCGGGGCTATTGGGTTGAGGTCTGGACTTCTTAGTAATGAAAATGGGACGAAAGTGACGATGTGACGTGAGGGGACGATTGATGAT
>JAHDBB010000270.1 GCA_020630635.1 Chitinophagales bacterium | reverse complement strand
GATAAACTGTTGGAGGAAGCAGGCATAAACTTTACCACCAAATTTATTGCTTATAGTAATCACACTGCCCAACAATTCGCCAAAAAACTATACAATGAAACCATTGAAGAGCTGCGCTTATTCTTGTCAGATGTTACAGATGTAAAAGCTCGTTTACAAAATGGTTTAGAAAAATTTGTCAACAACAAAAATACTCGCTGCAATGAAAAAGACTACGATATTGGAGCATTGAGCGACAAAGAAGCCAAACAACGAGTCATCAAATTTTATGAACCTGATAAAGTCAAAACGGCTATTAAAGGCTACGAAAGAGATGAAGAAATTCAAAAAATGCAAGCTGCCGATGTCCGTATTGCCATCAGAAATGTATTGGGCGAACAATCCAATTCATTTAGAGGCATCAAGCAAAAAATATCAACCGACCAACTTGTTGAGCTTTTTGAAAAAACGTGCTTAGATACAGCGTATAAAATCGAAAACAACAACCAAGAACAAGGTAAACGCAAACTCATAGGAGTCAATATTATCCGAAAACTCAAGGAACAGTTTGATGGACAAGGCGATCAAGAACTCAAAATATTTGCGAATAAGTTAATTCAAAATTCAGGTAAAAATGTCATCTTTGATAGAACCGAAGCAAGTTCTGGAGGGGCAGGAACATCAGGGGACACGACCAATAACCTCATTACCAATTTCGCCATCATTTTACCCGAAGAACATGACGATCCCGACTTCAAAGACAAATTAGGCAACGTTCTCTTAGGACAATCACCCGCCAGCGAGTCAGCTATGATTGATAAATCCAACAATAGAGAATATGAAATCACCCTCGTCAGCCTTGCCAATCTTTTCCCCTTGCGTTATGTGAATAGCATGAAGGTTTTGAAAAAGCGATATACGGAACGCATCGGACGAAGCAACAACAAAGAAAGAACCCAATTAGAATTACACACCGAAGGCGACGGAAACCAATTTCCTCCTTTATTTGTTGAACAATTAAAAGGCGACTTGATGTTACCTTATATTTTGTTAGCCAAAGTTACCGACCAAATCAAACAAGTCGAACATCCCGAACAAGGAACCGTAGATGCCATCAGTGTGATAGATGAAGACGGTTTTGAAGATGACTTAGTGATTGGGACCAACCTCAAAAACTACATGGGTAAATTTGACATAGAAATCTTTAAACAAATTAAACCCAATGTCGATAAAGCAATCCAAAATGATTATCCCAATCCACAAAAAAAAGGGGAACTCAAACAAAAGTTAGTTGGTTATATCAATGAATTAAAACAAGATTTTGGTAGTCACAGCCCCGAATTTACCAAATGCAAAGACGCTGCCAAACAAGCCATCAAACAGTTCCAACTTTAGAATGTCACCTTTTACCAAAATAGCTATTAATACACAAACACCAAACCAAACAACAATGAAAAAAGGAATTTGCACCAATGTAGAATGCGACAAATTTGAACAAGTCTTTGAAATTCCACAAGGAGCCGACTTTAAATGCGATGAATGTCAAAGTGAGCTTATCGAAACCCAAGCCTCTATAACTCCTGATACAGGATTTAAAAAACCAACATCAACTTCGTCTTCCAACACCAAACTCATCCCAATGATTTTGGGCGGACTCCTCTTTTTAGGAATTGTCGGATTTCTTGCGTATAAATTTCTATTAAGTGGACCCAGTAGCGAACCCATTAACTTTGCCAATGTTCAAACGACCCTCAATACAATCTACCAAGATGCAAAAGGTGGCAAACCTGTCTCGTCTCAACGAAATGCGTTTGCAGCCTTATTTGATGATGGAGGCACAGTCAAAGCCCGTAGCAAAGGCAAAGATACATACAAAGGCAATGCAGCAGGGTACATCGACTATTTAGTCGGAATCAAAGACCTATCTTCTCTAAAAGTAGACGATATGATGAGCGTCTTAAATACGGGCGAAAACAAAATTAAAGAACTCATTGTTAGAGAAAAATTTGGCAATAATACAACATCACAACCTGTTACGTCTTCTCCTTCTGCTAATCCTGCTGCCCAATCACTTACCTCCATCGGAGATTACAAAAAATCAGAAAGTGAAAGAGAAGCGTCAGTTGCTAAAGCCCAAACCCATTTTACCAAAGATGCCGTTGTCAAAGTGGTCAGAGGCAAAGGCAACACCATCGTTTATACAGGAAAACCAGCCGACTATTTTGACCGACTCTTGGGATATTTAACCCTCAAAGAAGTCAAAGTTAGAGAAGAGAAATCGCAAAAAGAAGGAGACAAATATCGGGTTTTAATAGTCGAAGAAATACACGAAACCAAACTGTAAATTCAATCAAGTTAATATGAGATTTTTACTTTTTATATTCTTTTTTGTAGGGTCTTTTGTTGCTACAAACGCACAAGGAGAATTAACAGGTTCAGATTTAGAAGCCTTCAAAGAAGAAACACGAATCAAGCTCAATAACTTTACTCGGTATATCAAAAAAATTAGCAACAAAGAACTGGATACAGGGGAAGATAAAAGCCTTCGCAATGGCTTTATCGAAAGAGCCGTTGGTTTGTTTATGAGAGACTCCAAAATCGAAGTATCCAGTACAGGCGGATCAGTAAATGCATATCCTATTCGCACCTATTTACAAAGGCTAAGAGACATCAAATATGACCAAGTAGAATTAGATTTTTTATCCACCTCGTCGGGTTATGCCTACATCGCAGACCTCGTAGAAAGTGAGGATGAAAATGGCGAATTAATTTATACGACAACGGGGACCATCGTACAATGTTTCAAAGGTATTACAGATGGAGAAGTTCAATATAAAGACTGCACCACCAAGTCCATCGAAGTTGTTCTCAAAAAAATGATTACACCCGATGGTGTAGCTTGGGTTGTATTTTTAGGCGACATCAATGTAGAAGAAACCGTCCCCAATTAATTTTATCGTTCTTTAGGTAAAGTTTTTTTAGATGGAGAGAACGGTTATTACTCTTTCATCGTGACGGGTCTCCCCGCTATCCGTTCTTATGCTAAAAGCTTCTCAAACCCTTTTAGCTCACGCTGCGTTTAGCATACCACTACTATCGGGTCTATTTTGTCAAGATTAGAACCTATAGTAACTGAATTGCACTAGAAATATCTCCCTTGAAGGAAAATTAAAGAGAGTCGTTGTCAAATTTCCACGAATGAACGGTGTATCTCGCTGGTGGGAAATAGAGGGTAGATGCACGAACTACACTTACTGGCACTAAAGGTCCTGACCCTAATAACCTAGCCCCGATAGCAGTGGTATCACCCTTGTAGCGCAAATTCGTGAATTTGCGCTACAAGGGTGATAAGAACGAATAGCGGGACTCCCCACAACGACAACGCACCCAACCCTTCGCTCCAAAAACCAGCATTACTTCATTCTTTAGGATGAAGCCCCAAAAACACCAAACAATGAAAAAACACAACATTCCCTTCCTATTCCTCCTTTTCCTATCAAGCATGACCACATCAAGTAACGCCCAAAACCTAGACGGAGAAGTCGAAGAAAAAGTCGTCTCAATGGTCAAACAAGTAGGGCAATTCATCGGACGATTCAATTTAGAACAAGACATCACAGGCGCAAAATTTGAAGGCGAACGCACCAACGAACTCCGATCCGAAGTCCTCCAAACCCTATTTGCCAAAGAAGCTACTGTCTCTCAAAATGAGATAAAAACCTTCATCCAACAAGTCAATCAAAACGATCATCAACTCACCTATTTAGCAGACGATTGGTATGCCGTAGCCGATTGTTGGGTCAGCCAAGAAGGACAAAAAGACGAACTCGCCCAATTAATTCTAAAAATCCAAAAAAATCCAAAAGGAACGTACGAATGGGTCTTAGCTGGTATAAATGCAGAATTTATCAAAGTCACCTTTCCAACAGGAAGCTACAAACGTATTGGACCTTATGACAATGAATTAAAGTTCAATAAATTAGACGGTTTATTCAATGAAGCTAAAAATATAGCAGCTTATACTCCTCAAACATTTATACCCGACCAACTAAGTATTTTTATTTATTTGATGCAACAAGGTAAGCTGAAAATCAAAAGAGTTCACAACTTAGAATACTACTTTTTACAAGTTCCCAACTGGCTATTCAAATTACAAAACTACAATCGTTTAGACACCAATAGCGGTTGGTTGATTAGCGATTTGAAACAAATGTCGGATAAGGAAAAAAATGATTTCTTAGTCAACGACTTAAACATCGCCCATCATCCATTTCTATTAGATGCACCCATAGAAGTCAAAGATAGAAGTCGTTCCTTCAACAGCGATAAAAAAAAAGTAATCAATCGCCTTAATCAACAAGGTTTTAACAACGAAGAAAAAAAATGCTTTTCCGAATTGATCGAACAGTATTATCTTTCCTTAAATTCCATTGATCCCGATAGCAAACATCTCTTAACTTCTATCAATGGAACAGTAGAATCATTTTTTGATCATTACCAAGTACAAGTATTGAAGGACAACGGAAAAGATCATACCGTAACCGTCCAAGATTATTTAGATGAGTTTTTTGACAACAAAAAAAGAGGAAGCCAAATTCAGTATTCCTTGAATACCAAGCAACCTATCCATTGGGAACAACGCATCGGAAAAATATATGCCAAAGTACCTGTTATCGAAAAACACAATCAACAAGAAATTACCAAAGTATTTTACATAGATTTTCAAAACCAGAAAATTTCAATGATTTATAAACAATGAAGAAGCGTATTCTATTTTTATTTTTCAGCCTAGCGACCTTACTCATTTCCTTAGACTGTCCCAAATCCTTTCTTTTTCAACTATCCAGCGAAGAAGAAAAACAAGTCAACAATCTTTTGATTAGCTACTTTGAAACCTTTGAAAGTTTTGCCAATGCAGGAAGTCTCAAAGAAGGAGCAAGATTAGAATTACAAGTAAGTGAGTTATTCGAGGGCGAAGAATATCCACACTATAACGACCTTTTTGAAGATTTTGGTTTCCCTCCCAAATTAGAAGTACAACTCTATCTTTCATTAGTAGGAGACGAGTATGACTATCAATTAGGAGTAGATTTTGAACCCATAGATCAAACCATCGAAGGCATCGAAAATATGGGAACCCGTTTTGCCCAATACAGAGTCACTAAAAAAATGAACTATAGCGGACAAAAAAAGGAAGTGAACAGCCTCATTTCCATTAACTTAGACAAACAACCTTTTAAAATCAACTCAATCAAAGAATATGACGATATTCCAGTGCCATCACCAGAAGAGATCCGCTTTGCCCAATACTTAGAACAAGGCGAAAGATTCTATCAAGCAAAACAATATCTACAAGCCAAAGAACAATTTGAAAATGCCGCATTGATTCAAGACAACAGCGACATTCAACAAAAAATTGCCCAATGTGATATAGAACTCAAAAAACAAGATGATGCCAATATTTGTGCAGAAGAAATCTCTATCGCTCACAAAAAAGCCGAGCAAAAAAACTATTCAGAGGCGATTGCTTTATATGAAAGTGCCAAGAATAAATGCGCCAATCAAGAGAGCGAGTTGGCTAATATAGAAGGTAAAATTGCTGAATATCAAAAAATCCTTGATGACCTTAAATCAACACAACAAGAAGATGCCATCGCCAGCCTTTTAGAAGAAGCCAATACCCAATTTAACAATCAGTCTTATGAAGAAGCCAAAGCAAGTTACTACAAAGTATTAGAGCTTGATTCTACCAATGAAACAGCCTCTTTAAAGGTCAGTAAATGCAACAAATATCTCAATTACCAGAAGTACACCAAAGAAGGCGATCAATACAGCAAAGATGGTTTTTATGTTCGTGCATTAGAACTCTATCAACGGGCTTCCGAATACATCAACGATGAGGCTATTCAAGCCAAAATAGCAAGTACCGAAAAGAATATTCAAGAAAAATCAGTAGATGTCAAAACAGAAATTGAAGGAGCTATAGCAGAATTTAATTTTGGAGACAAAGGCAATGCGTTGGTACAATTATACCAATATGTAGATAGTGGACAAATGACCGACAAAGGCTTTTATCTATTAGGTTACGGACTCTTCAACAATATGTTCAAACTGCCCAAAAAATTGGGGAAAGATAAAAAGCAAGCCAAATCATTAGGCTCCTTTTACCTCTCAAAAGTCATCACCAATTGTCAAGCAGACCCCAAGATTAGAAAAAAAGCCCTCAACATTTATAACCTCTGTCGTCCTGCTTATATCGAAAAACTAAACATTAATCAAAACTGTAACTAATGAAAATTAAATACCTTCTCATCCTTTTATTTTGTAGTTTCAATACTTTTGCCCAAACCGAAATAGACGAAGACTTTTTTACCTACAAGTTTTTCACCTTAAACCAAGCCCGCTTATCCATTGGTGTTGGCGGAGGTTTCGGAGTTCCTATTTCCACGAACCCAAGTTATCAGTTAACCCCATATGCTCACAACGATACAGCTCGTACCAATTTTGTTGCGAAAATACCCATTGAGTTTTACTCTCCTTTTTCCATGTCCACGATTGTTATAGAACCCTCTTTTGTAATGAGAGAAACCTATATGGACACTTTGAGTCAGCCTTACTTTAGACAAACAGGCATAGAGATACCAGCCTATCTAAAGTTCAAATTTGGTTCACCAGCCAATAATAAATATAAGCTTTTTTTAGCAGTAGGAGGAGTTTATTCTTACATCTTACAAGGGACTGTCCAAGAGTTTGGTACGCCCGAAATGCCTGCACGCAAAGATGCTAATTTCTTTACCCAAAACAACTTTTATGCTCTAGGCGGTTTAGGATATGAAATCAATTTGGTCAATCAAGAAGGAGAAAATCCCAATGCAAATTTAGAATTAATCAGTAAGTTTGCTTGGCGAGCCGCCATTCTAATCAGCTATCAACACTCCCTCAATCCCTACTTTAATACAACTTACGAAACCCCCATTTTCACAGGCGAAGAAAACACCAACCTTGATTTTTCTTTTGGGATGATTAATCTAAGCCTAAACGCATTTTTCCAACTGTAAAAAAATAACTATTTCAATCGGATGGGTCTTCTCGTATTGAACCAGCAATCCGATTGATTTTTTCGTTATCTTACATTTTTCTTTTATGAGGAGCGAAGGGTTATTACTCTTTCATCGCAACGGCAAGTCCCGCTATCCGTTCTCATTCGTGTCGCCCAGTTTTAGGCAGCCAACGCTTCAGACACGAATACCACTCCTATCGGGGCTATTTGGGAAAGGTCTCAACTTCTCACAAACTGAATCCTGAACCATAATTCGTGTATTCGAGGCAAAGTCACTCGTCACCAGCCATCCGTCACTCAAAAGATTTATTCCACCCCAAAAACTTCCCCTTCCAATGCCAAGCTCGAACGTTCAAACACCACCTTCGCTTCCTTCAAAATCGGATCTAAAACAGGATACTTTGCCGAAAAATGCCCTAACAACAAACGTTGAGCCTGTACCTTTTGCGCCATCAAAGCCGCCTGTTGTGCCGTAGAATGAAACGTCTTTTTAGCTCTTTCCTCAAACTCTTGCGTAAAAGTTGCCTCATGATAAAGCAAATTCACCCCTTTCAATTGCTCCACCATCGCCTCATTATAAGCCGTATCCGAACAGAATGCATAAGAACGAGGCGGCATTGGATCAAGGGTCAATTCACGATTAGGGATAATCCGTCCATCAGAAGTTTTAAAATCGCCTCCTTTTTTGATAGCAGGAATATCGGTAAAATGAATACCATATTTTTCAATTTGATCCTTTCGCATATTGCGTTCCTTAGGCTTTTCTTTAAATAAAAAACCTGTACAAGCAATTTTATGATTCAAAGGGATCGTTTCGACGGTCAATAACGCATCTTCATACAACAGCATAGGTGCATCAGCTTGGGTCGGATGAAACACAAGTTCATAACAAGGCGGTATTCCCCAAGGCGAAAGCTGAAGGTCTATAATATCCCAAAGTTTAGGAGGTCCATAAATATGCAAAGGATGAACTCGTTGGAGCAGTTGGTAAGAAGTAATTAAGCCCAATAAGCCGAAGAAGTGGTCGCCATGAAGGTGGCTGATAAAAATGTGATGAATCCGTCCTTTTTTGACCTTAAAATCGTCACAGCGCATTTGTGTTCCTTCTCCACAATCCACCAAAAACAAACGGTCATCATGATTGACGACTTGAGCCGTAGGATGCCGCCCAAAAGCAGGCAAAGCCCCACTATTCCCCAATATTTTTACACTAAATTCCATTCATTCCTCAATAAAAGCAATCGGATTGTTCCATCAATGATGAACAATC
>JAHDBB010000269.1:5206-8325 GCA_020630635.1 Chitinophagales bacterium | reverse complement strand
GCAGCCAAGTCCATAGAAGACCAAAACAAAACCCATGATAAAGATTGATAAAAGTGGAAAACGACCCAATATTACTTTTAAAAAAGGAGATAACAAAGGAAAAGACAAATTAGTAGAGGCGAGATTGGAATTGATTAAGGAATTTAAAAAAGATCCTGAAGCCTACAAAAAAGATGAGAAGAAATTAGCCTCTGATGGAGGCTTATATGCTCATGAAGAGGTTAAAAAAAACTTGATTGATTTACAAAATGGTAAATGTTGTTTTTGTGAGTCTAAAATCACGCATATTGCTTATGGAGATGTAGAGCATTTTAGACCTAAAGCTGCTTATCGAAAAGCCAAAGGAGAAGACTTGATTTATCCAGGATATTTTTGGCTGGCGTACGATTGGGACAACTTATTTTTATCTTGCCAACTTTGCAATCAACGATACAAAGAAAACTTATTTTTATTGGAAGATGAAACAACTCGTTTTCAAACATACAAAGATGATTGGCGGCAGGAAAAGGAGACATTTATTCATCCAGAATTAGATAATCCAGAAGACCATATTACTTTTGAAGAAGCATTTATAAAAGCCAAGACCAAGAGAGGCGAAAAAACGATTGAAGCATTGGGATTAGAACGAAGTGAGTTATTTGAATTTAGAAATATGATATTTCAACTAATTGAGCAATTGGTTACAATGTATAAAGGAATACCAAAAGGTTTTGAGGAAGCAGCCAAGAATGAATTACTAAAAATTTTACCTAAATATATGGATAAATCCGCCCAATATTCTAGCATGTTCAAAGCCAACTTTAGTGATTTTTTCAAAGAATTACAAAAAGAAGTCTGACTATTTTGAACCATCCTCGCCCACATTTGTTATAAAAAAATCCTTATCTTTACAACCAACATATGAAAGTATCAGTCTATCGTAAAGCCCATTTCAATGCCGCCCATCGTTTACACCGAAAAGATTGGAGCGATGAACGCAACCAAGCCACTTTTGGGAAATGCAACAATCCATCCTATCATGGACACAACTACGAGTTGATCGTCAAAGTCAAAGGCGAGATTGACCCCGAAACAGGTTTTGTTATTGACCTCAAAGTCCTAAAAGACATCATTGAGGAAAAAGTTATTGAGCGTTTTGATCACAAAAACCTGAATGTCGATGTCGAAGAATTTCAAGACATTAACCCGACAGCGGAGTATATAGCAGTGGTGATCTGGCGCATCTTGCGTCAAGAAATCAAGGAGGACTTGGAGCTAAGTGTCACCCTTTATGAAACGCCTCGCAATTTTGTTGAATACAGTGGTGAGTAGCTTATGTCACTACCTCAAAATGCGTCTCATCCACCGCTTTTACAATGTCGGCAGCCTGTATTTTTTGAGCATCAAACTGCACATGCGCCTTGGCCTCATCCAGACTCACCTCACAATTTTCCACACCTTCCAACTCTTCCACCGTCATTTTGACAAAATTAGTACAATGTTGACAGGTCATTCCCGCTATTTTTATATCTATTGTTTCCATTTCTCAAAGTTGCAACAAACTTTTGAATTTTACAAACCACAAATGTCGTATAAACGTTAAATAGAGACACAAAATCATTTTACTTTTGAGTGATTTTTATTAGGAGCGAAAGGTTCGGAGCTTCGTCGTTATAGAAAGTCCCGCTATCCGTTCTTACCGCCCTTGTAGCGCAAATTCATGAATTTGCGCTACAAGGGCGATACCACTACTATCGGGGCTAGGTCGTTGAGGTCTATCCCTATAGTAACGGAACTGTTTTAGAATTTTAAAATTAGAATTTAAATCATTCTTTATGCAATCTTATTTAGAAACGACCAAAAACGTCTATAAAGACGCTGCCGAAAATCCCAATGTAGGATTATGCTGTACCACGACACCTGTCTGGCAATTACCTGGATTAGACATTCCAGACATTATGTTAGAAATGAACTATGGGTGTGGAAGCACCGTACATCCTCGTGATTTAATCAACGAGCCACGTATTTTATATGTAGGAGTCGGTGGAGGCATGGAGCTTTTACAATTTGCCTATTTTTCAAGACGAAAAAATGGCGTGATTGGCATAGATGTCGTAGATGAAATGTTAGAAGCGAGTGCCAAAAATTTTAAATTGGCAGAAGAAAAAAATGACTGGTTCAAAGCCGATTTTGTAGAATTAAAAAAAGGAGATGCTTTAAACCTGCCCATCGAAGATGAATCCATAGATGTCGCTGCCCAAAATTGCCTTTTCAACATTTTTAAAAAGGAAGAACTCAAACAAGCTCTCAAAGAAATGTATCGGGTACTCAAACCACATGGACGTTTGGTATTATCCGATCCTGTTTCAGAGTCGCCCATTTCTGAAGAACTCAAAAATGATGAAAAACTACGAGCTTTGTGTCTAAGTGGAGCCTTACCGCTCAACGAGTATTTAGAGATGATAACCGACTGTGGATTTGGAACTGTAGAAGTACGAGCCAAACGTCCTTACCGCATTCTTGATCCCAAGCATTACCATACCGAGGAAATTATTTATATTGAAAGTGTCGAAGTGTGTGCGATCAAAGATCCGATGCCAGAAGATGGACCTTGTATTTTTACAGGCAAAACAGCGATTTATTACGGAGACGAAGAAGCCTTTGATGATAACAAAGGACATGTTCTTTTACCGAATCAACCCTTAGCCGTTTGTGATAAAACAGGCGGAGCCTTAGCCAGTTTGGGAAGACCCGATATTTTTATTTCAGAAAGTACTTGGTTTTATGATGGAGGCGGTTGTTGCTAAAATATTGAAGAGCTAAAAAATGAAAAGAGGAACCATAAAGGTTCCTCTTTTTTAGTTATACCTAATGCTATTCCCCAATAGCATTTTAAATAATACCTAGTGCTATTCCCCAATAGCTTTTTTTACTATCTATATGATTTTTACCAACCACAATAGCAGTTACAGTTATTAGAACTATAGCTGTAGCTGTTACTATAAGAATTACTTGGTTGATGATAATGAGAAGCAATAGAGGAACCAATAGTACTGACCGCACTAATAGCACTACTGACCAAACCACTCCAGTCATAATGAGAACCTGAACTATAGTTAGAACTCCAAGAACCCCAAGAA
>JAHDBB010000269.1:1710-5106 GCA_020630635.1 Chitinophagales bacterium | reverse complement strand
CCCAAGAATCCCAAGTTCCTCCATTAGTGGCTTCAGTGTTTGTTAATGCAAATTGATTGAAATTGTTTAATGTTTTCATAATTAATTAAATTTAAAATTGTATAATAAAAGAATTTAAGAAGTTAGGTTATTAATCTAATAATGCTGTTACCAGCAGTAACAAGAGCAGTAGTTAGAGAAAGAATAGTTGCTAGAGTAGCCAGTAGAGTAACTAATAGAGTAACCATCTTGACCATCCTGTCCGTCTTGCCCTTTTACAGATTGTCCTGATTGACCATTCTGCCCACTTGAATAGCTATAACTATAAGAAGATGGAGTATAATAACTATAAGCAGGAGTATAATAACTGTAAGCACCCCAAGTTCCTCCGTTAATAGATTGGGTATTTATCAAAACAAAATTGCTGAAATTATTTAATGTTTTCATAATTAATTAAATTTAAAACTTGAAATTAAAAATAAGTGTTTCTCTTAAAATTGTACTGCAAATATAAAGCAAGTTTATAGGGTGCATCAAGTAAAAAAAAAGGCTGAAAAAAAGTTTCTATAACGTGTTGAATATGTGATAAATTGTTGTGTTGAATAAAATGGCTTGTTGTAAGTGATTGGTAGTGAGGAATTTGTGATGTGTGGATGATGTAATAAAGGGTAGAAAAAAGAAAAAAATAGGTTTTAAAGGAATTTTTTAATGAATAAAAAAGTCGATTTTTTTGAATTAAATTACGGGGAAAATGGATTGTGTCCTCAACCAGATAGCCCCGATAGGAGTGGTATAAATGCAAAAGCTTTTGCACCACAAGTCGAAAAGACTTGCGGTAGAGCAAGGCGGCATTTATAAGAGCGGATAGCGGGACTTTCTAGCACAACGAAGGACTAAAAAGTTCGCTCCTAATAAAAAAATATCCTGAAAAATAAATAGAGAAAATAGCAAAGGTGAGATGAAAAGTGCGAGAGAAAAAGACATAAAAAAAAGAGGAACGTTTATACGTTCCTCTTTTCCTATTTATACGACTGAGATTTTTGTAACCTGAAATTTTATTTATTTATTTTGAAAAATTTCTCGAAAAAAATATAAGAAAAAAATAAAAAAGGTGAGTTGAAAATGAAGGAAAAAAGAGGAGTGTTTATGCACTCCTCTTCCTATATATACCTAAGATTTTTGTAACCTAAAATTTAATTTTTACCATCCACCACAGAAGTTAAAACAGCTTGAAAAAGCAGATAGTAGGTCCTCACAACTATAGCTAATACTTTGAGTTGTTCTTGGTTGTTCTTTTACTTCTACTTCTGCTTGTTGGTAGTCACAACAACCACCACAACATCCATAACAACAGTCACAACTATTGCCATAGTATGAGTCATAAGAGTAAGAACGGCTGTAAGTACGTCCACCATACGAACCACCAGAACACCATCCACCATTTACTTCTTGAACTTGAGTATTTGTGAGTGCAAATGCATTGAAATTGTTAAAAGTTTTCATAATTAATTAGTTTTTAAATGTATAAAGAATAAAATTAGATTTAGGTAATGTTGGAAGGGATTGGTGTAAATGTTGGAGGTGAAATATAGTCTAAATGAAAGAAGGGAAAAGAAAAAAAGAGTGTTTTATTTGTTACTGCAAATATAAACTGTTTTGTTTTGAAATGTCAAGTTTAAATGCAGATTTTTTTAATTTTGTTTTTAAACTTTATAGGTGTAAATGTTAATGCAAATATAAACTGTTTTGTTTTGAAATGTCAAGTTTAAATGCAGATTTTTTTAATTTTATTTTTACACTTTATAGGTGTAAATGTTTATTGTTTGAGGCAAATAAATAATTGACAAACGACCTATTATTATGTTTGTGTGCGTAAAGTATTGATGGCATTCATCTGTTTTTAAAAGCTTTTGAAAAACTTTTATTCCAATAAATATCTAGTAATGTATAAAGGAAAAGAGGTTGAAAAGAGGAGTGTATAAACACTCCTCTTCCTATTTATATTCCTAAGATTTTTGTAACCTAAAATTTAATTTTTACCATCCACAGAAGCTAAAACAACTAGAGATAGCAGATAAGAATTCTCCACAGCTATAGTTTGAGCTGTAGCTAGTTTCATAAGTTCTTGGTTGCTCTACTACTTTTACTTCTTCTCTTTCATAATCACAACAACCACCACAACATCCATAACAACAGTCACAACTATTGCCATAGTATGAGTCATAAGAGTAAGAACGGCTGTAAGTACGTCCACCATACGAACCACCAGAACACCATCCACCATTTACTTCTTGAACTTGAGTATTTGTGAGTGCAAATGCATTGAAATTGTTAAAAGTTTTCATAATTAATTAGTTTTTAAATGTATAAAGAATAAAATTAGATTTAGGTAATGTTGGAAGGGATTGGTGTAAATGTTGGAGGGAAATAGATAGTCTAAAGAAAAGAGGAATGGAAGGAAAAGAAGTGGAAGGTTGTTTTGTAAATGTTGCTGCAAATATAAACTTTTTTATTTCTATTTGTCAAGTCTAAATGCAAATATTTTTTATGAAGGAAGATTTTTGGAGAGGGAAGTTAAGATATAAATGCTGGTACAAATATAAACTTTTTTATTTCTATTTGTCAAGTCTAAATGCAAATATTTTTGAAATTATTTTTTTGGCTTGATAGAATAAATGCAATAGCAAAAGGAAGAATAATAGCTCTTTGACCAATATACTCAAAGAGCTATTAGTTATTATTTAGAATGTACTGATTTTTCCACTAGTTGGAACACAAATAATAAACCCTTGAAAAGGATCAAATATTATACGAGGAAAAAAAATATTAGGGTCTTCAACAATCCTAAAAGAGTAGCTGGAAGTGTTGGTAGATAAATTTGAAACAATAGCATCCTGCCCATCTGCCCCATCTAATCCATTGATACTTCCACCAATAAGATGTTGTTCTGATAAGCTTAAGACAGTATCTTGAAAGTCTTCTAATTTGTGATTAGAATTAGATTTGTTATTCATAGTTTTTTAAGTTTTGATAATTGAAAATATAAAAGTATAGATACTCCAAAATTGGCTATCTAATTACTTGGAATGAATCATAAAACTAAAAAACACTACCACCACTAGTAGGCACACAAATAACAAATCCTTGAAAAAAGTTACCTTCGATACGAGGAAGAAAAAAGCCAGGTTCTTCTACCACTCTAATATAGTTGGCATGAAATCCACCTTGAACAGATGTTTGAGTTGTTTGGTTTAGGGTATTTTGTTTAAATTTTTCTAGTTGACTGTGAGAGTTAGGTTTGCTTTTCATAATCTTTACAATTTGAAAGTTTAAAAATATATGTATGTAAGCCTATTTAGGAGGGGTAAATTGTAGAAGAGTTGCGACAAAACTACAACATGTTTTTGAGTAAAAAAG
>JAHDBB010000269.1:0-1610 GCA_020630635.1 Chitinophagales bacterium | reverse complement strand
ACCCACTTAAAAAAGTTGAGCATCAAACGTTCTCCCTTAAAAATTCGCTCATTTTTGTGCAAGTATCTTTTGGTCGAACAAAAAAGAGAATACAACAAAAAGTAGTTTTTCTTTTCATATTGAAGCATCAAATTCAAGATACGAGCATTACAAATGCAAGCTACTTTGGGATTATTGCGTTCTTCTTCCAACAAAATTTCGACCCAAACTTGGGCTTTATCCAGTTGTTTTTCAAAGAAAAAGGCTTGTGCAAAACAAAATCCCACCGTCATTCGCCAGTCAGTATCCAAAAATGCTTTTTGAGTTTTCCAAAAATTGACCACTTCTGGTTCCAACTCAATAATGTCTTGAAAACTTTCTGTTTCCATCCAATAATGCGTCATATAGTTGTAATACAACTTTTGCACAATGACTTCAAAAAAAGTCCCTAACTTACCTTCTTTTTTTATATGTTTTTGGAGAGTAATATATTTGACTGATAATTTCTCAAAAGTAACACTATCTTGCAATTTAGCACAAGCCAATAAAGCCGTTACCAAATTGACGACTAAGGCTTCATGATATAGAGACGAACGGTCTTTTTGCTGTTCCAAAACTCCAATAGCTTCTACTGCACCTTCTTTGACTTGTTCAAAATCCAACAATGCCACATTAATCATATTGCGACATTCATAATACAAACTTTGAGCAATGATGGTTTCTGCTTGATTTCCATTGACCAAAAGAGGATGTTTCAATATGGTTAAAACTTCTGCTTCATGTTCCTCATTTCTAATAGGATGTAAGGTTCGCAACAAGTTTTTGATTTTTCTGGCCAGCATCCGATACGACACAATATGTTCCAAATACTTGATATACTGCAACTTTTCTTGTTGAACTTCTTCTACCTTATCATGCATTTCCTTATTCGGCAAATGTGCCAAGTACAAAGTCTCCCCTGTATTCAACAACTCAACCAAAAAAGTATAAAGATGCAATTGTTCCAACTTCTTCGCTGTTTTCTCATAAATCTTAATCGCATCTTTCAACAATCCCCGATTTCTAAGCAACGAAATACTTTGAAAGTTATCCAATAATTGAAAAGCCACATTGGTTTCAGAATGATAGATACGCAAGGCTTTCAACACATTTTCAAACAAGTACTTTTTATTAGCTGTTAAATGCTTGATGTTTAGTTTTTTTAACAAAGCCTCTTCATCATACTTTTCTTGTTTATCAATGGCTTCAAACAATTGAAGATAAATACTGTTTTTGTTTCCAAAAGCTTGAGTAAACAACTTAAAATGTCGTTTTTCACTTTTGCTCATGGATTTGATTAATTTAAAAAGATTATCCATTAGGGAGCTTTAAAGTAGGAATGTGAAATAAGAAGAAGATAGAGTAGGGTGAAAGAGAGAGAGGATTTTACAGGAGAACAAAGATAGAAGATTGCTTTTGTAAAGTCAAATATTGATTTTTAGGAGCGAACTTTTGGGTACTTCGTCGTACTGGAAAGTCCCGCTATCCGTTCTCATCACCAAGCCACCCGAACCCTTTTAGCCAACACACATTGGTGATACCACTCCTATCGGGGCTAGATTGTTGAGGTCTGTACTTCTCACAAACTAAAC
>JAHDBB010000268.1:6161-8339 GCA_020630635.1 Chitinophagales bacterium | reverse complement strand
TCAATCCGATTGCTGGTTCATTTTTTGTATAGCAATCGGATTGACAAGACTTATTTACTAATCTTCGACTTTGGCGATTTTGTGGTATTGGCTATTTCCGTCTTGGTCGGTTAGCTGAATAAAGTAAATGCCTGTTGGGATATTTTCAGCAGAAATGTTGAGGGTTTGTTTTCCTTTTGATACGTTTTTGAGGTTGTTTTGTTGGAAGACTTGCCCTAACTGATTGTATAATCGAATTTCCAATGAGACTTGTTTTTCTTTGATGTTGAGTTCAATGGTAAATTGGTCATCGAAAGGATTTGGGTAAATTTTGGAACCTTGTAGACTTTGAATTTCATTGAGACTCGTAGCTGGACAAAGGGTTTTGAAAGTGATACTTTCTGAATATTCGCTTTCGTTTGCATTACAAATCGTCTTGACTTGTGCTTCGTAATCCTCGCAAATATTTAGCCCTTCCAATGTGATGTTATTGGTAGAAGTCACCGTTTCGTTCCATTCGTCATCCGTCAATAATTTGTAACGAATGCCATATTCAATAGATTCATTTAGACCTTCCCATGTTAGATCAATACTTTCTTGGGTAGCATTTAGGGTATCAATATTGGCAACCAATAAACATTCGGGAACAATGGTCGAATCGACTATTTCAATGTTGACATCATCAAAGTAAAAACCATCGGCTTCGACCCAACCGTCTGAATGCAATTCAAATTTGAGATAGATGGTTTGTCCTAAAAAATCGTTGAGACTTACTTCTTCAGCAACCCATTCATTTTGAACGCCATCATAAACAGGAGAATTAGGAATTTGATCAGGAGAACCTGCCTCTGTATATTTTCCACATAAAGCAGTAAAACTCTCTCCATCTACAGAAGCACTCAATTCAACAAAGTCATAATTGTCTTCTATATTCCATTTAGCTCTAAAACGTAAACTTGCATAGGTCGCATTGGTTAACTCAATTGGATTGCCCTCATTGATTTGAATTTTTGTAACAGAATTGCCTGCATAATTGCCATCTGGACTATCGGTAACACTACTGGGTTCTGAATAATAATCATTGGTTGTAATCGCCCAATTGCCTGTTGTTGTCCAATTGTCTAAATTATTGATGGAATCATTGAAAGATTCTACAAAGCTTCCTTCAATGTATTGTTTTGTCAATGTATCGGTGTGACTCCATTCTCCATTGTCTAAATGAACGACAAATTTAACTTCTGTATCTGTGCTTGCATTTATATCATAGTTGATTTCTAATGGATATAGGTCTAAATGAGATAGAGAAACCGTTTGTGGCTCAAAATCTATGGTCAATTCATCACTAGCAGATTCCACCGAAATAGTCACGTCTCCTATTTTTAAACCATATTTTTTAACGTTTACACCTTCTAAAGCTCCATTGCTTGCAACAATAGAACTACCTTCATCCTCAACTTCGGCATAGTTGAGTAATAAATGTGCTGCTACTAAATTTTGACGTAGATTGGATTTGTTGATTTCGTCAATTAGACTAGCGGGAGGCCAAAAACCATAGGCTCCTGGACCTGCTTCTGGAGTCAGTGAAAAAATCTTGGGCTTGGTTTCTTCTTCTCCATACATCCAGTCATCGCTGTCACCATTGACTACATATCCTACAGTTTCAACGCCTGTTCCTACCAAATAGTTATTTTCTTTGGTCATCAATTTTCCAAAAGATTTAAATGTTGGATCGTCTTCTGTCAATGCATCATTGAATCCCCAAGGATGAACTAAAAGGTTTCCAAATGTGTGGTAGTTAAGTGTAATTTGGATTTTTCGAGCTTCGCAAAATGCTTTTACTGCTTGTGTTTCTGGTTCTGAAAATGCTTCTGTTCCTCGATAAACATCACTATTTTTATTGGGCGAAGAACCATTGTTGTCATATCCCCAATTAAAGCCATAATTTCGATTTAAATCTACACCATAGGTTTGTCCATTACTGGGATCAACCCAACGATTTTTACGCCATAAGCCTCCACCATTGGGATCATTTACTTCATTGTAAATATAACCATCTGGATTGACACAAGGAATAAAGTACATTTGGGTATTGTTGACCAAATATTGAATTTCTTCGTCGGTTTCATAATTTTCTAACAAATACCACATGTAGAAAATCATTTGTGACATGCTGTTGGGTTCTCTTGCATGGTGTAAAGC
>JAHDBB010000268.1:4826-6061 GCA_020630635.1 Chitinophagales bacterium | reverse complement strand
TTCAATTGGTAACGTTGATAAGCTCCTTCCAACATAGTGGTTTTGACTTTTCCTCGAACATGAATAACGACTTCTCCTAAAGACGATGTTTGTTGATTGGTAGTTGGAGTCGAAGAAGATTTGGATGATTTACAATCAGATACACTCATCAAAAAAATGCTTAAAATGGCTGTAAAAAGGATGCTTAAATACTTCATTTACGGAGTTTTGGACGAAGTTACAATAAAACAAGGCATCCGTATAATTTGTTGAGTTGGGCAAGGATAAAAATATGGTTTAAATGAGGGAATGTCTGGAATGTAACGACTTAGCTTACTTTTTGAGCGTATAAAATAACAACTCTTCGTCATCATTGGATAAAGTGATGATTCCTTGAGAAATCAAGCCTAGTTTTTCCAATAATTTTTGGGAGGATTTATTATCTGGAGTCGTAATCGCACATAATTCAGTGATTCCAAATTCTTCAAAAGCAGCTTGTTTTATCCGATTAGAGGCTTCATAAGCGTATCCTTGTCGCTCATAGGCTGGCAATAAAGCAAATCCAATATCAATTCCATCTAATCCTTCTCGATCATACAATCCTGCTGTTCCCAATTTCACCTTATCTGATTTTCGAATAATGGTATAGTTGGAATAGCCCAATCGCTCCAGTTGAGGCATCATTTTTTCTCGGATATATTGCTGGGCTTTTTCGATAGAAGACAATTTTCTATCACCGATATATTGAATCCATTTGGGTGTATTCATTAACTCCAAAATCAAGTCGGCATCTTGTTCTAAGGTGGGTTGAAGAAGTAATCTTTCGGTTTCAAATGTTTGGTGGGTCATCACGCAAAGTTAAAATAAAAAATCCCATCTGATACATCATCAAATGGGATTTTTAGTGTTTTAGTGTTTTCTATAAATCATTCTCCTGTATAATACTCATCCGCTATCGAAATTGCTTGCGAAATAATCTCCAATCCTTCATCAATTTGCTCTTTCGTCACGGTCAAAGGTGGAGCTGTAAACACAAAGTTCCATTTAGCAAAGGTAAACATACCTGCTTCTCGAAGTTTCGCAATCATTCGCTTGGTTGCTTCCATTTCATTGGGTGCAGCATTCCAAGGAGTAACGGGTTCTTTGGTCTTTCTATCTTTCACCAACTCAATACAACCCAATAAACCTGTATTTCGATAATCACCGATAGAAGGATGTTTTTCCTTCATTTTTTCGACTTGCGCCTCAATATACTG
>JAHDBB010000268.1:0-4726 GCA_020630635.1 Chitinophagales bacterium | reverse complement strand
TTTTTGGTAATTTCTCTTACTCGTTTCAAGTAGCCTTTCGGATATTTAATACAACCCGAAGAACCTGATTCTCCTTCAAAAATAACGGCTGCTATCGCATAAGGATTTTCGTATTTGATGATATTCTCAAAGTTAGCGGCTGCTCGTTCTGCACATTCTTCTTCCGTCTTGCTTCCCCAAGGACAACGATAAAAATACGGATTTTCAACATGAATAACATTCGGCATTTGTTGGCTATCGACCAAGAACTTTCTAGGGTCTCCTCCTGCTGCCAATGCACCATAAGTCCCTCCATGATAAGAGCGATACTGTGTCACAATCTTATGACGACCTGTATAAACTCTTGCCAGTTTCATCGCATTTTCAATCGCATCTGCGCCGCCCAAAGTAAAGAAGGTTTTCTTTAAATTTCCAGGACTGTGTTGTGCCAATTTTCTTCCCAATTCCGCCCGTACTTGGGTTGCCATACCAGGATACACAAAACTGACTTCCGACATTTGTTTAGCAACTGCTTCGGTTACTCGCTGATTCCCATGTCCAATATTGACATTCATCAATTGCGAAGAAAAATCAATATAGCGTTTACCGTCTCGATCCCACATATAAACGCCTTCTGCTTTTTCAATATTAATGGGATTTACTTTCCCTTGTGCTGTCCAAGAAAACAAAGTATAATCTTTACAATCCTGAACGATTTGTTGTTTCGCTGTTAATTCATTAGTTTCTATCATGATTTTATATTTTCATTTATTTATTTTTTTAGGAGCTTTTTTAGTTGATGGTCCGCAGTCAATGGTCAATAGTTATGGTTCTTTTCATGTTTATTTTTTAGGAGCGAACTTTTTGGTGCTTCGTCGTAATGGCAAGTCCCGCTATCCGTTCTTATCACCAAGCCCCCCAAACCCTTTTGCTAATGCAGTTTGGTGATACCACTACTATCGGGGCTAGTTGGTTATGGTTTATACTTCTTAGTAACAGAAGCTGTGACGAAGGGACGAATGTAACGTGAAGGGACGTTTACTTTTCAATAAATTGAATCAACATGTTTGAATTAAAAACAAAACGTCCCATCGTCCCAATTCACAAAATGAACCAAAAACGTCCCCTTCCGTCCCCAAAGCACAAAATGAACCGAAACGTCCCTTTCGTCCCTTTTAAAAAAACGTCCCGTCGTCCAAATCCACAAAATGAACAGAAAAGTCACCAGTCACCAGTCACTTGTCATCAGCCACTCGTCACCAGTCACCTTTTAACTCATCCAATTTGTCCAAGCTTCTGGATTCCACTTAGTCGTCGTCTTTTTAAGTTGCGTCCAAAACTCAATAGAACTTTCTCCTGTAATATCTCCAACCCCAAATTTAGATTCATTCCAACCACCAAATGAGAAAGGTTCTCTTGGAACAGGAACACCGATATTGACCCCGATCATTCCAGCACTTGCCTTTTCCATGACATAACGAGCCAATCCACCATTTTGGGTAAATACAGCCGCTGCATTTCCATAGTTAGAACTATTTTCAATCTCAATGGCTTGATCTAAATCATCGGCTCTGATAATCGAAATCACAGGACCAAAAACTTCCTCTTTAGCAATTTTCATCTTAGGAGTTACATGATCAATGATAGTCGCACCTACATAGAAGCCACCTTTTTTATTAGGAACAGTTGCTTTACGTCCATCAACCAACACTTTTGCCCCCGCCTTTTCTGCTTGGGTAATATATCGCTCAATACGCTTCTTCGCTGCGGCACTAATCACCGCCCCCAAGTTTTCACCTACAATGAGTTTTTTTGCTTCATCAATCATTTTTTCAATGATATGATCTACCTCACCTACTGCAACCATCGCAGCCGCAGCCATACATCTTTGTCCAGCACAACCTGCCATAGAAGCTACGACATTTGCTGCGGTCATATCAACGTGAGCATCAGGCAAAACCAATAGGTGATTTTTTGCACCACCTAAAGCGACACATCTTTTGAGATTAGAAGTCGCTCGTTTATACACGATTTTAGCAACCTTAGTTGAACCCACAAAAGAAACTGCTTCGATTCCCTTTACATCACAGATCGCCTCCACAATTTCCTTACCACCATTCACTACACTAAAGACTCCATCGGGTAAACCTGCCTCTTGCAACATTTCAGCCATTCTTACCGCACTCAATGGCACGACTTCAGAAGGCTTTAAAATGACACAATTTCCAAGAGCTAAGGCATTTGGAACCGTCCAGTGTGGAACCATGTGTGGGAAGTTGAAAGGTGCAATACAAGCAACTACGCCTAATGGCTTTCGCTCAACTCGACATTCCACCCCTTGACTCACTTCCATAATTTGCCCTGACACCATTTGTGGGAGTGAACAAGCAAATTCGGTCAATTCTACACTTTTAGCAACTTCGGCTCTTGCTTCGCCCAATGTCTTGCCATTTTCTTCATGAACTAACTGTGCCAATTCTTCCAAGTTTTGCAGCACAAGTTCTCGATACTTATACAAGATCTGTACACGTTCTTTGATGGTCATCGCACTCCAAGCAGGATAAACCTCTTTTGCTTTTTTGACTGCCTTTCTCAAATCTTTGGCAGTTGATAAAGGAACTGTCGATAATACAGCTCCATCTAATGGACTAATAACATCCATCTTTTCTTGTCCGTTAGACGTAAATTTTCCCCCAATAAAGTTTTCTACAAGTGGATACTTCTGAGTGATTGTTTCCATAAATTCAAATTATTTTATTGTAAGTAACTAGTGATAAGTCGCTAATGACTTGCTTCCTAATCCTTACTTTTTAAGTTTTAAATTTTTGTTGTTAAGTTTAAAAAACTGGGAATAAAAGGTTCTGCTTTAATCCAATAGACCCGAATGAATTAGATTCTAATTTTTAATTTTAAAATTCTAAAACAATTCAGTTACTATAGGATGAAACCGCAACCAAATAGCCCCGATAGGAGTGGTATGCTAAATGCAGTGTTAGCTAAAAGGTTTTGCGAGGCTTTTAGCATAAGAACGGATAGCGGGACTTGCTGTGACGATGAAAGAAAAACCTTTCGCTTCTCTATAAATTTTTTTTACAAATAGATAGAAAAAATAACACCTAAAAGATGAATAGGATTATAGGGTTTTTCGAGATTAATAGGATTTCAAGTATTGAACAGAAACGTTCCTTTCGTCCCTAAAAAAACAGAAAATGGACAGAATGTCCCATCGTCACCATAATAAAAAAGTCACTTGTCACAAGCCACCCGTCACCTAAAAATTACCGCTTAATCCGATACTTTTCTTTCTTCTTCAAGGCATCTGCTGGCGAAGGAATATAGTGACCAACACCGCCTCCACGTTCATCATCAAAAGTCGTTGGAATCGTACCAGCCTCTGTTCTTTCTTTCCACGTAACATGTTTTTTGCCATCATCCTTGCGCTCCATTGTGATACACTCTTCGACAGGACAAACCAACGAACAAAGATTGCAACCAACACAGTTGTCTTCGATAATATGCGGCACTCGTCCACCCTCTGTCGGTAAACCAATCGCTTGATGTGCGCCATCTTCACAAGCCGTATAACAAAGCTGACAACCGATGCATTTATCCTCATTGATATCAGCAACAACTTTATATTTCAAGTTGAGATTTTCCCAAGTCAAAACATTCGGCAAGGCTTTACCGACCATGTCATCAATTGTATCAAACTTCTTCTCGACCATGTATTGTTCTAAGCCATACAACATCTCTCGAATGATCCCAAAACCATAGTGCATAACGGCTGTACAGACTTGGACGGAACTCGCTCCCAATAAAAGAAACTCTACGGCATCTCTCCAAGTCTCAATACCACCAATGCCCGAAATAGGAATATTAACGCCTTCGTGTTGAGCGCAGTTTTTCAACATATTCAAGGCGATAGGCTTGACGGCTGGACCACAATATCCACCATTGGTACTTTTGCCATCCACTACTGGATACGTCACAAAATTATCTATATCTACACCCACCAAACTTTGAATGGTATTGATAAGCGAAATGGCATCGCCTCCACCTTTAACAGCGGCTTGCGCTGGTTGGGTAATATCGGTAATATTGGGCGTGAGTTTGACAATGACGGGCGTTGTTGCAACTTCTTTCACCCAAGAAGTAATCGTCTCTAAAACGTTGGGTTCTTGTCCAACGGCTGATCCCATTCCCCGTTCACACATTCCATGAGGGCAGCCAAAATTTAACTCTAAACCGTCTGCTCCAGCATTTTCTGCATCCTTGACAATTTGATGCCATTGTTCTTTGGTTTCTACCATCAAAGAGGCAATCACAGCATGATCGGGAAAATGCTTTTTGACTTCCTCGATTTCTTTAAGGTTGTCAATCAATGGACGATCTGTAATCAACTCAATATTGTTGAGTCCGATTAAGCGTTTATCCTTGTAATTAACTCCTCCGTATCGAGAAGAAACGTTGACAACGGGAACACCTAATGTTTTCCAAACGGCTCCCCCCCACCCTGCATCAAAGGCTTTCATCACTTGATAACCTGAATTGGTTGGAGGTGCAGAAGCTAACCAAAAAGGGTTAGGAGCTTTAATTCCTGCAAAATTTATCGAAAGATCTGGCATTTTTTCTTCTTTTTACTTACGAGAAATATATGAATGAATTCCTTGTGCGGCTTTCTTTGCTTCCGCCACTGCATTTACGACTTCAGCTCCACCATTAACACTATCGCCTGCTGCAAAATAAT
>JAHDBB010000267.1:2117-8348 GCA_020630635.1 Chitinophagales bacterium | reverse complement strand
CTATCGACTATCGACTATCGACTATCGACTATCGACTATCGACTATCGACTATTTACGACTCCGTTTTCACCAACACTTCATCGATCATACCATACTCTTTTGCCTCATCCGCCATCATCCAATAATCACGATCACTATCCTCTTCGATTTTCTCAAAAGGTTGTCCAGAATGATGAGATAAAATATCGTATAATTCTTTTTTCAACTTCTTGATTTCACGTACGGTAATTTCCATATCACTCGCTTGACCTTGTGCGCCACCCAATGGTTGGTGGATCATGACACGACTATGTTTCAAACCAGAGCGTTTGCCGCTGGCTCCTGCTGCCAATAAAACAGCCGCCATGGAAGCCGACATACCTGTACAGATTGTAGCGACATCAGGACGTACATACTGCATGGTATCGTAGATACCTAGACCTGCATGAACACTACCACCAGGACTATTGATATAGATTTGTACATCTTTACTAGGGTCCGTAGATTCCAAGAACAACAACTGTGCTTGAATGATATTGGCTACATTGTCATAGATGGGCATTCCTAACCAAATAAGTCGGTCCATCATCAAACGAGAGAAGACATCAATAGCTTGTACGTTAAGCTGTCTTTCCTCAATAATATTAGGAGTCAATCCGTAAACGTTGATTCCAGAGTGAATAGAGGTAAAAGCGTGGTTGATATATTGGTCCACTCTTAGGCTACCAATGCCTTGATGCTTGATAGCATATTTTCTAAATTCTTTTCCGTCCATAATATAAAATAGAGATTTTGTTTGAAATAGGAGGTAGGTACAGACTGGATTGATTTGCTCATTTTATTCAAAAGTCACTTATCACTAAAAACCTGTTACCTTTCAATCTATTTCTTAATTCGCTAATTCGTTGAAAGCGTCTAAGCTTATATTTTCTTCGGTTAAATTGACACTATTTAAAAGATGATTGTTGAGTTTGTGATTAACCACACTGTTTTGTACTTGATTGACATAATTTTGATCACCGTACATATCCTGTGCGACTCTTTGTACCATTTGATTATTGGCTTGACCATAGTACATTTGTACTCTTCGTTGTGCCTCTTGATAAACCACTTGTTTTACCTCATCTTCTGTAACTTCTACTTCAAATTTTCTTAGAAGAGCTGTAGAAATTAGTTCATTTTTTACTTGTTTCAAAAAACCATCATAATCAGGAATATTATAAGGCTTTTCCTTTTTCTTTTTACGTGCTTTGTTCATTCTTTCCAGATTTTGAACATGGCTTTTGAAAAGTTTAGGCATATATCCCTCTGGTAGGTCAATAGAGGTCTCCCGAATTTGTTGATTAACGGCATCAATTACTTTGGATCTACTCTGATTGTCATACTCATAGGTCAAAATATCCTTGATGAATCCTCTAAAATCTTCTTCTGTCTCCATATCTTCTTTAGCACTCATTTGCTTAAAAAACTCAGGAGTCATTTCTGCCAACTCAACACGGCTAATATCCGTTATCTTTACTCTAAACATATTAGAGACCTTATCTTGTTCATTTTCTGGAAGATTTAAGATAATTTTAGCAATTTCTTGCTTCTTTTTGTTAAAAGAAGCAAAAATATCTAGGTCTACAACTTCGCCTTTCCTTAAAAAGGTAATTTGAGATTGGGCTTCTTCAGTGAATATATCAACAGGCAAGACATTGTTCGTTAAGTGTCCACCTTCTTTAATCTCGCCTGATTCATCTAATTCAATTAAATCAACATAGACTACATCATTGATTTGTATATCATCCTCCACCATCTGCTGGTTTTTACCATATTGGCGACGAACCATCAAGATACGATCATCAATGTGTTTGTCTTCTACTTCGATATTGTATCGAGTAAAAGACTGTGTATTGCCTTCTGTGAGTAGATCAAACTCAATAGCAGGACGAAAACCAACATCAAAAGAGAATGTATAGTCTCTCTTACTATTGATGTCCAGTTTTAGCTTTTGAGATTCATCTTGAACCGGACGACCAATCATATCTAGCTCTTGTTCCTTGATATAGTCATTTAAAGCCTCATTCAAAATTTTATTTAGCTCATCTGCTAATACTCGATTGCCAAATCTCTTTTTGATGACATTGGTAGAAGCGTGACCTTTACGGAATCCAGGAAGATTAGATTGTTTACCTAAATTGGCGAGAGCTTGTTGAACTCTTTGGTTATAATCTTCTGGAGAAATGGTAATATTGAGCTGTGCATTGAGTGGCTCAATGTCATGTCTGGTAATATCCAAGATTGATTGATTTTGGGTGAGATAAAGAAATGTTTTCCACAAAATGGGAAGATCGTAAAACATTTTTAGCAGAAACTAGGTAATAGTTCAGATTCTGAAAATGCTTTGTTTTTGAGTAACACATACTTTTGTTCAAAACAAAAAGAAATGGAAGTGCGGATGGAGGGACTCGAACCCCCACGCCGTGAAGCACTAGATCCTAAGTCTAGCGTGTCTACCAATTTCACCACATCCGCAAATTGAGAGCGCAAATATAGGCTATTTTATTCAAAAAAAACAGTCTTGTTAAAAAGATTTTTGGATAATGTTAAATCTACTTACTAAAATGATATTTTTAGATACCAACTGTTGCCTAAAATGGACTGTCATTTGATGGCTTTTGTGTGAAAAGTGAACCAAGTTGTCGAGTTTTCACGAATCCAAACTGGAACTAAAAAGTTGTATTCCATCAAAAATAGCCCCGATAGAAGTGGTATTCGTGTAGAAGCGTTGGCTGCCCAAAACAAGGCAACACGAATGAGAACGGATAGCGGGACTTTCCAACGCAACGAAGCACCAAACCCTTCGCTCCTAGCCTAAAAAATGATTAGGATTTTTAGGCTTCTGTCGAAATTAATAGGATTTTTTGTTTGGAACAAAAACGTCACCAGTCACCATCTACTTGTCACCTAAAAGACTAACTTTCACTCTTCTTAATATTCCCCTTCTCTGACAGTAAAATAGCGATAGATTGTAAAGCAGGTATTTTGGAGCAAATAATGATGATGACCACCATAATGGGTACACTTAAAATCATCCCTGTAATGCCCCACATCGCTCCCCAAACCGATAAAGCAACAATCACCACCAGTGGACTAATATTCAAGCTATTGCCCATCATACGAGGTTCTACGACATTGCCAACGACTAATTGAATACCTCCAACAACGCCCAAAATAATCAGGGGTTGTACCCAGTCCCCGAATTGTAAAAGGGCAAAGATGGCTGGAAATCCTGTAGCGATCAATGACCCAATGGTCGGAATATAATTGAGAATAAAGATAAGAAATGCCCAAAAAACAGGAGCTTCTACATCAAATGCCCATAAAGCGATGAAGGATAAAAAGGCGGTCAAGAAACTAACCAATGTCTTGAGACTAATATAACTTTCTATCGAATGACTGATTTCTGCTAAAATAGATCGAATGCGTTTATAGTTGTCAATATCATCTACCATCGCTTGTAATTTGGTATTGAAAGTCGATTCCTCTAATAACAAAAAGATGACGTATAATAAAATGACCGAAACACTTCCAAAAATATCTGTTAGTGAATTAATGAGATTCATCACAATCGAAGTGAAGTTGAAATCCTTGAAATAGTTGGTCGCCATCGAAATAATATTGATGTCAAAGGCTTCATTGATTTTGGCTAAGATGTGATTGATATTGGCTTCATATAATGGCAAAGAATTAGAAAGATTTTGAACACTAGAAATCAACAGTTGCCCGACAAACACAATGGATAAAATAATCACGACAAATGCTGAAATGGTTTTCAACCAACTAGGAATTTTTTCTCTAAAAAAGTCCATCTTATCCAAAAGACGAACAATGGTTTTGACAATAAACCAGAGAAAGATCGCCAATACAAAAGGAACCAAGAGTTTTTGGGTGAAAACTAAAATGCAAACAGAGGCAATCGAAATGACCAATATGGACGCAATATTGAGAAGTTGATTGTTTTGGGTTGATTCAGGCATGTTAAAATACATTTAGGAAACACAATATAGTAAAAATATTTATTGAGTTTATAGAAAAAAGCAATATACCTCGTACACGTAAATTTCCCTATTCATCTGATTCATTCATCGCCAATTTTACAAAAAATCCCGTACTTTTACATTATGAAGAAAAAAATAACGCCCAAAAAGCCGCCGATTCTATTTGATAAAACTCAAAAAGTCATTGCAACCATTAACCAAGTCATTCCTGAAGATTTTTTAACTTATTGGGTTTCTAGTAATAGCGAAATTAGTGACGAAGATGTGATTGCCTTTTATGAAATTTTAAAGAAAAATCGAAATAGTGAGACGCTATATTTATATGTCAAATCAGATGGAGGTTCGGGTGAAGGTGCTTTACGAATTGTCAATCTACTCAGAAAGTTCTACAAAAAAATCATCGCTTTAGTTCCCACCGATTGTGCTTCTGCTGCGACTATGCTGGTGTTAGGAGCCAACCAAATTATGATGGGACCGCTTGCCTACTTATCAGCTATTGATACGTCTTTGACCCACGATTTATCGCCTTCCGACCAATACAATGAGTTGGTGAGTGTCAGCCAAAATGAATTAAGTCGAGTTATCAATTTGTGGAACTCTCAAAAGCAAAAAAAAGATGTAAATCCTTATGCTAATTTATATCCTTTTATTCATCCTTTAGTTTTTGGAGCTGTTGATCGAGCGACTTCTTTATCTATCAAAATTACTACCGAGATTTTAGCTTATCATATGACCGATATCGAACAAGCCGTTAAAATCAGTCATCATCTCAATAACGATTACCCTTCTCACTCTTACCCTATTACCTTTAAAGAAGCCCAAAAGATTGGTCTAAATGTAACAGATTTATCCCAAGAAATAAACGATCTTTTATTAGAACTCAATGGCTTGTATTCAGAGATGGCACAGTTGGCTTATACTGATTACGATGAATTAAATTATCATGACAACGAGATTTTAAAAGTGATTGAGGCAACCAATGAACAGCTTTACTATCAAAAAGACAAGGATTGGCATTATCGCAAAAAAGAACGTCGTTGGACTCCTATGAATGATAATAGTTCTTGGCGCAAAAATGAACAAGTAAAAGATAAAGTGGTGACTCGTAAATTTTATATTCGATAAAAAATAATGTGACAAGTGGAAAGACAATCTCTCTAAATAACATACTTGAAATTTTAAAGCAAAAAAGGAGTAAAAAATAGTATGAGAAGAATTGCTACAATTGGTTGTTTGATGATGGTTTTTATCATCTTTAGTTCTTTTATCAGCCAAAAAAATAAAGAAATATCTTTGAGTGAGTCCACAAACAGGATAGGACTAAATGAAGGAATGAGTATGACCCTGCTTTCCTATAATGTATGGGGCTTGCCCGTATGGTTGCCTGGTATTGAACGAAAAGAAAGATACCCTAAAATTGTAAAGAGATTAAATAAACTACAGCCAACTGTTTTTTGTTTACAAGAATGTTTTGATCCTCGTATTCGAGAACAAATTATGGAAGGTGTATCAGAAGATTATTATTCAGTTAGTGATTATTATTGCAATTCTGGTGGATGGGTCAAAAAAGATTGTCAAGGAGGCTTACTTACCATGTCAAAATATCCGATCATTCATGAGCATTTTTACCAGTTTCCAATATATAAAGATATGAAATTGGACGAGCGAACAGGAGAAAAAGGTTTTTTGGTTTCTACTTTAGATACAGAATATGGAGAAGTTCATGTGATTAATACCCACCTTTATTCAGGTAGAGGATGGGAAAACGAAGGCTTTAGAATGAAGCAGGTCAAATACATAGAAAATATCATAGACAGTTTATCCTTAAAAGACCATCCCCTTTTTTTATTAGGAGATTTAAACACTCGTCACCCCAAACTTGTAACAAATACTAAGCGAATTAAAGTGTATAATTATTTGACAGATTCATTAGGTTTTGAAGATAGCAAGCAAGTCATAACAGAGGGAGATTGTACCTATGATGCTGTCAATAATCCTTATGCCTCAAAATGGTATTATAAGTCAGAAGGAAGAGCCAAACTAGACTATTTTCTGTATTATTTACCAAACAAATGTAATGTAAATGCAGAAAGGCAAAAAGTGATTTTTAAGGGCGATAAAGCCTTTTCAGATCATTATGGAGTCTGGGCTGAATTCAATCTAACCTGCCAATAAAAAAATGGTCCTTCAGCAAAAGCCAAAGAACCA
>JAHDBB010000267.1:0-2017 GCA_020630635.1 Chitinophagales bacterium | reverse complement strand
ATTCAATCTAACCTGCCAATAAAAAAATGGTCCTTCAGCAAAAGCCAAAGAACCATTTTACTTACGGATTATTGAATTTTATATTGAAAAATCTTATGTTCTCCTTCCATAACTTATGTGGTTAAAAAAATCTTATGTTTTCCTTCCATAACTTATGTGGTTAAAAATCTCTTATGTTTTCCTTCCATAACTTATGTGGTTAAAAATCTTTTTGATCTTCTTGGATAGTTACAAATTATCGAAAACGCAAGGCGAATGTACAAACAATATTATTTCTACGATTATCAATACTAGCAACTGAATTACCACTTGGCAAATCATAAAGATTGTAAGTATAAGAATTGTTGGAAGTATTATAAGCAATATCCAAAGAAGCTCGTTTTCCTTTAACACCGACACCAGCCGTCAAAGTATGTCTTCCTGTTTGAGCATTGGTATTGGCTTGTGGATTACCATCAAAGGCATAACCTGCTCTAAGCCTAAAAATCTTGGGGGCAAATTCTGCACCGATTCGCAAATTAGAAACCCCTTTAAAAGTACTCGCTATTTCACCATTGAGTGTGTTAAAAAATTCTATACTTTCTAAGTCATTATTCAACGTTGTTTGATAACGGGCTTTAGAATAATTGATGTATTCATAATCTACAGAAATGAAACCTCTTTTGGCGACAAAAAATGCCGCACTCAATACCGCCTT
This sequence comes from Chitinophagales bacterium, assembly GCA_020630635.1. Classification (GTDB taxonomy): domain Bacteria; phylum Bacteroidota; class Bacteroidia; order Chitinophagales; family UBA2359; genus JAHDBB01. The sequence continues at coordinate 1,320 of JAHDBB010000267.1, read as the reverse complement.
ACTTGGAGTTCTCAAACGATAGTTAAAATAGTTTTCATAAGTGGGCGTAAGGTAATTAAGATCCGTTCCTGTTACGGTCATTTCTTCACTATATGTATCATCCATTCTTAAAAGACTCGGTGTATGAAAAGCACCACCTAAACGCAAAGCATTCCCTAATCTATAAATAATTCCTAATTTACCATTAAAACCATAAGCATTGACATTTAATGTCTCATCAATAGTCAACCTATTAAAAGTGGGATAAACATTATCTCCATCTTCTTCTGTATATTGTGTTCTAGAGGCATACTCACCATAAGCAATTCCTAAAACAGCTCCAAAATACAGCTTATCTTTAAAGTTACTACCGAAGCCCAGGACAAACTCATTCATACCTCCTGTCACCACATTGGATTCTATTTGTTGCAAATCTCCACTAATATCATTTTGATATAAAAACTCTCCATTACCACTTTGTGTTGCCGTAATAATTCCTGCATCATACAAGTCATATCCAAAATCATTGAGGTCATTAGGATTACTGCCTTGTGCATTTTGTACAAATCGATCAATCAATGAATTATTGGGATTAAAGCCAGAAATATATCGGTTATCGGTATAACTATTTAGTCGATTGACTCCCAATACAAAAGAACTGGTAACCATTCCTTGAGGTTCCGTTTTAGGAGGTCGTCGCAAATTCATAACAAGACCAAAATTATTGAGGGCAAATTGAGAACCTTCTTCGGTTGTAAAATTGTTCTGATATCTGGAAGAGTTACTAACGGTATTTAACACAGGGCTAATACTGAGTTCTCCCCGTCTATAAAGCCCAATACCCGCAGGGTTGATACTGGCACCTCCAAAGTCTGCTCCGATGGCTCCAAATGCTCCACCGACACCCATCACTCTCGCCGTTCCACCAATGGTATTTTGACTATATCGAATCGCTTCAAAAGCCGTCTGTGCTTGTATACTTGTAATACCTATAAACGCAATTAAGATGCTAAAAAAATATGTTTTCATGAAATGGTGAATTTCGTTTGTTAATTGATATTGGAATAGTAGATTTTTTAGTAATGGTTAAATAATAAATTCCTCATTTGTAACAAAGAGACTTTTTGATGTATGAGGCAAAAAACGTAGTCATAGCAGGGCTAAGACGAGGCTTTTGAACTGGTCCGACATCTCGGAAATAGATCGGAAAGTATCATCGTTACAATGCGGAAGTTGTTGTTTTATCATTACTTAGGAGAGAATGGTTATTACTCTTTCATCGCAATGGGTCTCCCCGCTATCCGTTCTCATTCGTGTCGCCCAGTTTTAGGCAGCCAACGC
>JAHDBB010000266.1 GCA_020630635.1 Chitinophagales bacterium | reverse complement strand
AATAAACCTTCCCAAAACTTACTCTAATTCAAATCGTAGGTGACAAGTCAAGCCATTTTCTGGTAACTGATTGAAGCTAGCAGTTCCATCTAGTTGATCGGTCAACATGGAAACAAGTTTCAAGCCAAAAGAATCGGCATTAGCCAAGTCTATTTCAAATGGTGGATTAATGCCATTATCAGCTATCACCAAATCTAATGTATCATCTGATATGAATTTTAAAGACAAGGAAAGAGACGGATTAGGTTGATTTTTGTAAGCATACTTCATGGCATTCATCGCTAACTCATTGACAATTAAACCAACAGGAATGGCAACATCTACTTCTAAATCTGTCACTTCAATATCACATTGGAGCTTAAAATTGGTATGGTCGTAGTTGTAGGCACACATCACATACTCTATCAAGTTAGGCAAGTATTCTGAAACATCTACTACTGTAATATCTCCCTCTCCGTAAAGTTGCCTATGAATGGTTGCCATTGCATTTACCCGTGCTTCTCCTGCTTTGATGGCTTCTCTTAATCTTGCATCTTGAATATCATGAGATTGCATAGATAAAATACTTTTGAGAATCTCCAAATTATTGGTTACACGATGGTGAAGTTCTCGCATAAGCGTTTGTATCCGTTTTTTAGCTCGTCTCTCTATCTCATTTTGTTTTTCTAATAAGGTAATGCGTTGTTCTTTTTGTCGGGTTTCATAAACTTCCGTTAAAAGACTAAACTTATTTGCCATTTTATCATCGAATAGATGTTCTTTGAATTCCAAATATTCATCCATACATTGAACCGCCTTTTCAAACTCACCTTGCTGAACATACCATTTTTTTTGCAACATCAAGTTATCCATCAAAGAATCTGATAACTCTTTTTCTCTGGCTATTTGATAAGCTCGTTTTAAACATTCTTGTGCAACTTCTACCTTATTCAGCAAAAGATATAAACGGCCTAAACTATTGAGACTGGTAACAATACCATAATCTTGCTCTATAGCTTCCCGATATTCTAATGATTTTAAAAGATGATTTTCTGCTTCTTCAAACGCTTGTGATTCAATGGCTAAATTTCCTAAGTTGGCAAAAACATTGGCAAGTTGTCTTTTTTCTTTCAAAGGTTTTAAAACCTCTAAGGCTTTATGATAGTACACTTGGCTTTTTTCAAAATCTTTTAATTTGAAATGAGAATCACCAATATTATTATAAACTACACCTAAAGCTCGTTCAATATAAAGAGCTTCCCAATGTTTTTGAGCTTGGCTATAATATTCAAGAGCTTTATGATAATCTTTTTGGTAATCATGATAAATCAACCCCAAAGCATTAAATGCAGATGCTTGGTATTCCCAATTTTCTAACTTGCCTAATAATTTTATGGCATTGTGTTGTTGAGTAATAGCCAAATCATATATTCCCAATCTTTCATAAACAATCCCTAATAAAAAAGTGGCTTTGGCTTCAATCTTTTCCTGTTTTGAATCTTTAGCACTCTTTATCAATGCATTCAATTCATTTAAACAAGTTGGTAAGTTGTCCTTATAATAATAATATAATATTTGATGATAATGACAGATTCCCTGTAAGAAAGCATCCTGTTGAACAATTGGTTGGACTTTTACTTGTTCCAGATAATCTGTTAAAAGATTCAAGTCATTTGACATGGATAAAAGACTTCCTTGTTTTGCTAGAAGATCTTGAAGTTTTTCATCCATCTCTACTTGTTCAACCTGTTTCCAAGTTTCCAAAAAGTAGGCTTGTCCTGTTTTGGCTTCATTTATCTGACAATAATACTTGCCTAACTCAAAAGTTGACAAGAGTTTTTCCCAAGATACATTGGATTCTTGCGCTAAGATGTAAGCTTTTTTCAAAAAAGCAAGTTTATTTAGGGAGGATGCATTCTTTGCCTGTTCTAAAAATTTGTAAACAGGTTTTTGTTTTGTTTCTTCATAAAGTTCCATAAGTCCCTTTTTACGTTTATACATTAACAACCAAAGATGCTATAAATCAATCTATTATAAAATTGTTTTTTAGCAAACAAAGTCATTTAGAAATGCAACTAAGGTAAGGGATTTTAGGGAAAGGGAGAAGCTAAAAGAAAGAAAGGATATATTCTAGTACAAGAATATACCCTTTTCTTATCAACTGGAAGTAGGGGAACTGGGGAAAAAAGGGGTAGTGGTTAAAGAATCCTTAAAAAATCCTGTTTTAAATGGTCAGAGATAAAACTGGATTTCTAATAATCTGTGGTTGTTGTTTTGTAATTTTTTGTTTTTACTGTAGCTTATCTCCCCTACTCTATATGGAGTAGGGGGACAGCAACAGAACCCTGCTAGGAGTTAAAAAAATATATTAAGAAACACACATAATTCAACATTGGATAGTTCAAAATGACTATCTTTTTTATTACACTGTAAAAATAGGGTAGATAAAGCTAAATAGCTATTTGGGTAGGTTTCTTTAGGACAAAAGGAAGGAAAAATAGGACAAAGGGACAAAAACTAGGACGAAGGACGAAAAGTCATTGTTTTTCTAGGACGAAGGACAAAAAATAGGATAAAAACAATCTATAGGCTACAGTTTTAGTATTCCTTCTTCCATCAACTCTATTATCTTTTCCTCAATAGTATTTTTAAAACTTCTGCCAACAGGAACAACTTCTTTATTAACACTCAATTGTTTAGGTAATAAGTTATCATCATCTACATGTAATAGATTTATCAAATAGGAACGATGACAACGCCCAAAATATGGATAGTCATGAGTCTTTTCAAATTGGGTAAGACTTTGATATATTGAATAACTTTCCCCTGTTACGGTTTTGATAATTAGATCATTTCTTTCACTTTTAACCCAAATAACATCTTCATACGCAACCTTAATTCTTTTATCTTTTATCTTAAAAATAAGACAACCTCTTTGAAGACTTTTTGGAGATTCAATTTCAGGTGGTGAATTTAAAAATCCTTCTAAAAGTTGTTTATTTTGAAAACGTTTTATAGCTAATTTAATCGTATTGACCAAAGAAATTTCATTATAAGATTTAGGCAATACACCATCAGGATCTATCATTGATGCTTTATCAAAAGTACCTTCATCTCCTGCAAAAGTACTCACAAAAATCACAGGTACTTTTTTAATCTTTAATAAAAGTTTAGCCGTTTCAATACCATCTAATGGACCATTTATCTTTATATCCATCAATAATAAATCTGGCATGTCTTCTCTAAATGCATTTAAGGCATCTGATGCATTATCAACTATGGCAGTTACTCTATAGCCTTTTTTTTCTAACATATTCTTTAGACGTGTTGCAATAGTTTGTTCATCTTCGACTATCAGTACTGAAGTTGGATTTTCCATAATTTTGTTTTTGGTGGATAAAAATTATGGGGTTTGGTGGTTTTTTTTAATGGTGAATGATGAATTATAAATGGTGAATAGTGGTTTAGTTCGTGATTTTGGGACGTGGGGAGGGTTTCGGTTTAGTTCGTGGTTTTGGGACGAAGGGCGGATTCGGTACATGATAATTTAGTAGTTCTTTAAATGTAATGCTATTTTAAACGAGGACTCTATTGATAGCAAGGGAATGAATTCCCTCGCTCAGTAGGGTTCAAATTTAGGTAAAAAAGAGGGACTTCAGTCCCGAAAAAAATGCCCAGTACTTGTTCTCACGCCAATTTTAGCGACAAAGCTTGATATTAAAAAAGGAATGAATTCCTTCTCTTTGAAAATGGGTTAGTTGCTTTTGAGCGAGGGATTTTAATCCCTTGTCAAAAAGTTATGATTCGCTAAAAATACAGCATTACAAACATAGGACTATTGATAATTTTTCCCATTAATAAATAAGCAATCGTCCCTATTACGTCCCTTCGTCCCAACATGTAAAAACTGAACCACATTTATAATTAATCATTCACAATTCACCATTACAAATTAATCATTCATAATATTCGATTGTTGTCGAATCGATTCTTTGTGAATAGAGTTGTAAAGCTCAACCATAAACTCACCTGTCAAGCCTTGATCTTTTCCTCGATTCATACGATCCTCAAAAATGTCATTCCAACGTTGCTTTTGGACGATGGTAATATTATTGGCTTTTTTACACTCCCCGATCTTACGAGCAATACCCATTCGACGAGCCAATACTTCGATGATTTCTTTATCAACTCCATCAATATCTTGACGTAACGTTTCTAGCTGATCCAAGAATAAATGATCCGTCGTAGAAGCATCTCTCAATTTCAAATTTTGCTTGATTTCAGTCATTCGAGCAGGCGTTATTTGTTGACGAGCATCGCTCAATGCTTTGTCTGGAGTCACATGCGTTTCGATCATCAAGCCATTGAAATCCATATCCAACGCTCGTTGTGAAATCGGCTCAATCATCTCTCGTTTACCCGTAATGTGGCTTGGGTCTACGATAATCGGAATATTGGGCATTCGTCTTTTCAACTCAATCGGAATTTCCCATTGTGGCTCGTTGCGGTATTTGCTTTGACCATAGGTAGAAAAGCCTCGATGAATGGCTCCTATCTTCGTCAATCCTGCTGCATTTAGACGTTCAAAAGCCCCCATCCATAAAGACAAATCTGGGTTAACAGGATTCTTGACCAATACAGGAATATCAACGCCTCGTAAAGCATCGGCTATCTCTTGGACGGCAAAGGGATTGACCGTTGTTCTTGCGCCAATCCACAAAATATCAATCTGCGCTCGCAAGGCTTCATAAACGTGTTTGGAGTTGGCAACCTCTGTGGTGACAGGTACATTTATAGCTCGCCCTGCATCTTTCAACCATTTCAGACCGACACTTCCTACGCCTTCAAAAGAGTTGGGTCGAGTTCTTGGTTTCCAGATTCCTCCACGCAATACATCCAAGTTGGTATCGACCAAACCTTTTGCGGTTTCCATCACTTGTTCGGGTGTTTCCACACTACAAGGTCCAGCGATCAATATCGGTCTTTCATTTTTGATGCCCCAATCTTGTACAGGGCTTAATTTTAATTCTAAATCCATTGGTTAATAAAAATTTAAATTGTTTTCATTTTTCAAAGATATTTAATTTAATGGGTGTAAGTTTAGTCTATTTTTATTGTTTTTATTTTTTTAGGAGCGAAGGGTTCGATGCTTCGTCGTAACAGAAAGTCCCGCTATCCGTTCTTATAAATGCAGCCAAGTTTTTCTAAGCCAACGCTTTTGCATTTATACCACTCCTATCGGGGCTAGTTGGTTGAGGTCAGAACGTTGATATTTGGTTCATTTTCTACATGTTGGGACGAAGGGACGAACTGTTCAGATTTTACATGTTGGGACGAAGGGACGCTATCTTAATTGAGTCGATTAGTCTTTTATATCAAGAAAAACGTCCCGTCGTCCCAAAACCACGAACTAAACCGAAAACGTCCCGTCGTCCCAAAACCACACACTGAACCACAGTCACCAGTCACCAGTCACCAAAACTCTATTTAATCACGACCATTCCCAATAGCTGCCCAAGTACTTTTTGTTTATTCATCAATTGTTGTTGGACACGCATACATTTGATCATATCCTCCTCATCTGTTACGTTTTTGAGACGCTCTTGGTTTTCAGTCATCATCTTTTGTAGATGTTTGAACTTCAAACGAGTCAATAAGTTTACGACATCCTTCTCAAAATCTGATTCTTTGATAAAAATATTATGTTTCTTTTCCCAATTGTCACTTAAAGTATAAGGGTCCATCAACAGGTCGTTGCATAAGTCTCTGATTTTTTTATCCGAATTGGTTTGAAAATGCGTAATAGGATACAATAGATCACTTTCTATTCCATTCAAATATTCTTGTAGGACACAACCATATAATTCATTGGAAAATTTTATTTCATTTTCTTCTAGTTCGGTCAATACATATAACAAGACCTCGACTTCTTCGTCTTCATACACTTCTTTTAAAAGCTCCTGTCCAGATTGAAATAAAAGGGTGATGATCTTTTTTTCCAAAAGCTCAATGGTGTCTTCTAAACTCATCGGCTTTTGCTTCAACTCATCGGGCAAAGATTGAGGTGCAACAGGTTCTTCATTTTTCTCTTCTTTGGGTGCTTGTTGTGCAACATATTTATTAAACTGTCCGTGCTTAATTTTATTGATTTCGTTGATAAGAATTTGTTCTGTCACTTCCACCAATTTGCTACATTGCCGAATGTACAAAGAACGTTTGATGGGATCAGGAATCTTGGCTAAGGTCTTGACAATACTACGAATCAAACTGGTCTTTTTGACAGGATCATCTTGGGTTTGTTCAACTAGTAAATTGGTTTTGAAAAAGACAAAATCTTGGGCATTTGCCTCCACATATTTGATAAAACCATCATTGCCAACTTTATTGACATAAGAGTCTGGGTCTTCGCCTTCTGGTAATAAAACGACTTTGACATTCATATCTGCCTCCAAGATCATGTCTGTTCCTCTCATTGCCGCATTTACACCTGCCGAATCACCATCATATAAGATCGTAATATTGGGCGTAAAGCGTTTGATAAGGCGTATTTGTTCTGTCGTCAAAGAGGTACCCGAAGAAGCTACCACATTTTTGATACCTGCTTGGTGTAATGAAATAACATCGGTATAGCCTTCTACCAAAAAACAGTTGTCGGCTTCAATCATGGGCTTTTTAGCCAAATACGCTCCATATAAAATCTTACTCTTTACGTAAATCTCACTTTCTGGCGAATTGACATACTTAGGAATTTTCTTGTCTTGGGATAAGGTTCTTCCAGCAAAGGCAATAACTTTACCTGATAAATTGTGGATAGGAAACATGACCCTATCTCGTAAAAAGTCGTAAGTTTTGCCATTTTTTTCCTTGACCAACCCTGCCTTTTTCAATAATTCTAAATTATAGCTTTTAGAAACAGCGGTCTTCATAAACGCATCAAAACTATTAAGGCTGTATCCTAAACCAAATTTTTGGATGGTCTCTAGTCGAAAACCTCTTTCTTTGAAATAACTCAAACCAATACTTTGCCCTTCTGGTGTTTCATGTAGGTTGTTGGCATAATATTCTTGGGCAAATTCATTGACAATGTAGAGGCTATCAAATAAATGGCGTTCTGCTCTAGCTTCGTCGCTCTCTATTTCCTCTGGTATATCTATATTGTATTTTTTAGCCAATAAACGCAACGCCTCTGGATAAGATAATTTTTCATGTTCCATCACAAAATTGATAGAATCCCCCGCTTTACCACAGCCAAAACATTTAAAAATTCCTTTGGATGGAGAAACTGAAAAGGAAGGTGTTTTTTCATTGTGAAAAGGACATAAGCCGAGTTTGTTTGCTCCTCTATTTTTGAGTTGGATGTACTCTCCTACTACCTGCTCAATTTGGGCAGCGTCTCGAATGGCTAATATGACTTCTGTTGGTATCAATTTTCTGGTATATTTATATTATACTTTTTGGCTAATAGTCGCAAAGCATTTTCATAAGATAGTTTTTTGTATTCCATCACAAACTTGACAGAGTCACCTGCTTTTCCACAACCAAAACATTTGAAAATTCCCTTTGCTGGTGATACTGAAAAAGAAGGTGTTGTTTCATTGTGGCAAGGACATAAACCGATTTTGTTGGTCCCTCTATTTTTGAGTTGTGTATAATCCTCTACTACTTCAGCAATTTTGGCGGCATTAATAATAGCTTCTATGATTTTGCGTGGTATCATTTTTTAATAATCATTTGAGATTTGTTTGATTTTGAATTATTCCAACCCCAAGAATGGCAAATTTTGAGGTAAAAAGCAATGATAACTCACTATTTATTTTTGAACCTCTTATATGCAGCCAATACTTGATTTCAAATAAACATTTTTTCACAATCAAAAATTGAGTCAATATAATAAATCAAACATTACTATCCAAACCCACGCAGATTAAGGTAGCTCATACCGTACTTTCACAAAATTTTCAAAATTGGGTTTTCAAACCATCATATACAAATAATATCACATACATTCAAAGACAAATAAATTCAATATATTAAATAATGACTATCAAAATATTACCCTAAAAAAACAACCAATCAAACAAAAAAATTATATATATAATATATAAAATAAACTCAATTAAAAATAACATTTTCAATTCATAATCGTAAATAGAACTATTCTTATTTAATTAAGATTACATATCTTATTAAAATTATACCTTCCCTCCTTCAATTATTCAATATTCTCAAAACACTGGTTGAGACCCTGCAAAATAGCCCCGATAGGAGTGGTATTGCTGTGCATTGGCGTGGATTGCGGTGTGGCAACAGCAATAAGAACGGATAGCGGGACTTCTTATAACGACGAAGCACCGAACCTTTCGCTCCTCATAAAAAATGAATTAAAC
>JAHDBB010000265.1 GCA_020630635.1 Chitinophagales bacterium | reverse complement strand
ATACTAAATTAGACTTTTACCTTTTTTTTTCCAAAATTCAGTACGAACTATTGTTTCTATCAAACACCCAGATAAGTGCTTCCATTAAGATATTTCTCTTGTTCAGCCTCTATTGTTAAATATTTGGTTCCTGGTAAATTAGAAATGACAAGACTATGATGGTTGGGAGTAAAAAAGATGCAAGAATCATTATGGGCAATACCATTACCGCCAATGGAACGCTCATTTGGATCATGGTGACGAGTATGAAATTCTTTGGTGAGTACATCTACAAAAGTAACTTTTCCATTTCCATAAGAACTACACAAGAGTAAGTCGTTGTATAAAAAATGTCGAGAGGAAGAATAATGTCCATTGTCAATCTTGACAATGAGTTCTAATTGTTGAGTCGCTAAGTTGATAACATAATTATATTCTGGGGTTCTATTTTTCTTGTGACTACCAATTGCATGAAAAGCAACCTTATGATGTGATATTTGGGGCTTGATAAAGGTAACACTATTGCCTTCAAAAACAGTCGTTCCCATCTTATTGTGATAGGGAATGGGGTCTATCAATTCTTGGAAAAGACGACTATAATTATGTTGTTGTATAAACCAATAAATACCCCAAAGTAGTAGGAGTAAGATAAAAATAAAAATGGGCTTTTTCATATTGTTCTTTTACGAAAACAATACAAAGATAAAGGAAGTTCTAAACAATTACATATTTTGTGGTTTGTCACTTTGGAATTATAAAAGAAGCACTTTAAACAAATATAAGAGCGTTTTACTCAATTCTTTAGGATTGAGCTATACAGGATACTAACTGGTACTAAGAGCCACAGACCTGAACCAACTAGCCCCGATAGTAGTGGTATGAATGCACAAGCGTTGGCTACCCAAAACGTTGGCTGCATGCATAAGAACGGATAGCGGGACTTTCCATTACAACAACGCACCCAACCTTTCGCTCCTAATCATATATGTACAGCAAATTCACGAATTTGCTCAAACCCCCAAAATACACTTTACTTCATTCTTTAGGATGAAGGTCACACACTTTACTTCATTCTTTAGGATGAAGGTCACACACTTTACTTCATTCTTTAGGATGAAGACAGGAACTAAAACTCTCCACCACCACCATTATAACCACCTCGTCTTCTACGCTGCTTCTTCTGATTAACCCGATAGCTCAACGTCAAACTTGCTGTACGACTTCGCCATTGAAACTCTCCCTCGTTAAAAAAGTCCTCCCCAAAAGTCGAGTATCTGCGTTTACGAGAGTTGAACAAGTCTTTGACACTAATCGTAGCGGTCAAGTCCTTAGACTTCAAAAAATCTTTACTCCAACCAATGTCTAAATGATAAATGCTTTGACGTTGACCTTGTGTTGTCTCACGAGGCGCACGATAGTTGAATCGAAATTGTAGGTCCGAATTCCAAAAATTGAAATTGCTGCTCATACGACCTGTCCAAGTATAAGTATCACTTTCCAAATTGTCGAAGCCTAAATCATTGGCTAAATCGGAGCCATCTGTGATAGAACGAAAGAAATTGAAATCACCATTGAGTCGGAGCCATTTGATCGCTTTATAAGATGCCGTTAGTTCTAAACCGTAATCATTTCTGGTCGATAAATTCTTGGGCTGTATCGTACTGGTTCCATCACTTATATTTACTTGTCGAATGCGCTCCATCACTCCTTTGGTATGTCGATAATAAAGACTGGTTGAAAAGGTCGCTTTCTCAAAAAATCGCAAGTAATTTAACTCATAAGAATCGGTATATTCGGGATTGAGATTGGGGTTTCCACTAAAGAAATTACGGTTGTCCATAAAGGTGAAAAAGGGATTCAATTGCCAAAAACCAGGTCGCTTGATCCTTCTACTATAACTGGCTTGAAACGCATTGCCTTTTTGAATTTCATAATTTAAAAAAGCACTTGGGAAAAAGTTCAAAGTATCTCGTTCATTGACAAAGTTGGTTTCTAATAACTCGGTGGAAATCAAGGCATACTCGGCTCTTAAACCAACTTGATAACTTAATCTTTCTGTTATTTTATTGCCGTATTGAGCATAAGCCGCATGGATTTGTTCATCATAAATAAATTCGTTGGTAAAGTTGGGATCGCTTATCCAAGTATCATCTTCCAAAGTCTCTACTTTATAGTCATTTCCGATATTTCTAAAGGAGCTTCGGACCCCAAATTCATAGCGATTTTTTTTGCTAATTGGCTTGACATAATCCGCTTGAAACAACCACATTTTTTCTCCTTCACTATTGTTGGCTTTTTGTTCCAACGCCTCTGTTATACCCGTTGCAATATTGGTTAAGGTTTGGTCAAAATCTGAACTTTCTGTCTCCAAATCATCTTCGTATTGAGCCGAAATATTGAGGGTGTGTTCTCTGGATGAAAATTCCTTTCGATAGTTGAGGCTGTATTGCAAGCCGCTTTCTTCTTCTGTTTCTTCTTCTTCTCTTAGAGTCGTAAACGCTAAGTTGTCTAAGTCATTGATGTAGTCATCATAAGTCAAGGTCGAGTTATTGCGTTCATCAGAGATGCGGTACAAAAAGGCTCCTGTTAAAGTTTCTTTCTCTTTGATAAAATAGTCAATACCAAAACGAATGCTATTGGATAATCCACCTCGATCCATTGTTCTAGTTTGCTCTAAAATTTCAGTAGTATCATTTTTATATATTTCTTGATAAAGCGTTCCGCCGCCTGGTACACGTCGATAGTTGAGTCCGTAGTTGGCAAACCAATTGATTTTACCTTTTCGATAGTTGACATTTGCGGCTAAACCGTATATTTCGGGCAATCCAACGGTAACATCAAAAGAGCCATTAAAACCATTGCCTTTGTCCTTTTTCAATATGATATTGATGATCCCTGCCATCCCTTCTGCTTCATAACGTGCCGATGGATTGGTGATGACTTCGACTTTCTCAATCATATTGGATGGGATTTGTCGGAGACTATTGGCATTTTCGGCACTTGCTAAATTGGATGGTTTTCCATTGACCAAAATACGAACGCCTGTGCTTCCTCGCAAACTGACTTCCCCTTCTGTATCTACGGTGATCGAAGGCACATTATTTAAAATATCTTCTGCGCTTCCTCCTCGATTGGCTAAGTCTTTTCCGACATTAAAAACCCGTTTGTCAAGGGCAAATTGTGTTTCGCTTTTTTCGGCTCTCACTTCTACTTCTGCCAATTCCAAACCTTCATTGCTCACCTTGATTTCACCAATCTGCACTACTTTTTCACCCGATTTTATTTTCTCTCGATCAATGGGAATGGGATCAATGACCTGCTTTTGGTAGCCGATATATTCGACGACCGCAAAAAGTTTTCCGATTTTAGATTGTACCGTAAAGTCGCCATTTACATCGGTCAAGCCGCCGCCCATCAAAGACGAGTCACGCTTGGAAAAAACGGAGATGGTGGCAAATTCTAAAGGCGTATTGCTCGTAGCATCGACGACTTTCCCTTTGATTTCAATGTTAGGTCTTTGTCCTTGGTTCGGTCCGCCAGGTCGTCCACCACCTTGCCAATTTTGTGCCAATAAGGGTAGATGTAAAGTAAATAAAATGATAAAAAGATATAAGTATTTCATATTGATTTTTTTTAGGAGAGAACGGTTATTACTCTTTCATCGCTATGGATCTCCCCGCTATTCGTTCTTATCGCCATGCCATCCAAACCCCTTTGCCCACACACATTGGCGATACCACTACTATCGGGTCTAGATGGTTGAGGAAAGTACTTCTTAGTCCCAGTTTTTAGACAAAAGAAACGTTGATAATATTCAATTGTTTAAAAAACCTCTTTTTTACTTTCTTCCTTTCTGTTTTGGGCAAAGATAGTGACTTTCCTTTGTGATATACCTGAAAAGCTACTGATTAACGTGAAATCGGAGGTTATCCGTCTAAACTTGCCTAAAATCAAAGAAAAGGTAAGTCGTTTCAATCGAATTGCCTCTTCTGTTCTAGGGTAGCAATCCGATTGAAGCGAGTCATTTTTTCCTTGATGGTAAAATGGGGCAATAATTGTGGCAACTTTAGACAGCTAGCAATGCGCCAAACATTGCGCTTAAATTGTAATGGCGATGGAGGACAGGTTGACTTATTTTTGAGGTAAGAACTTGAAAAATTGACCATTAATCCTATTTTTTACCATTCATTTTATGGAAAATACATCACTTATTTGTTAATTTTTAAAATATATTCCTATGAAAAAGGTTCAAAAATCATTGGTTTTGAAGAAAAAAACCATCTCAAAATTGACGAAAGACCAAATGCTCCTTATACAAGGCGGTCAATCTCTTGTCTGTGAGTCACAGGCATGTAATTATTGGCAGGAATTGATTGAGGGATAACATAGGGTCTATTTTAGTGATTAATTTTTTTGCAAAGCCACTAACTTGCCATGTCGTAATCGGTGAGTTGGTGGCTATTTTTTTATCCTTTATTATCGTAATTAAAAGAAAAAAACGATGTTTTAGATGGATTTATATATATTTTATGCTTTATGTGTTGTTTAAGGATAATGGAGAAATTGATGCTACTTTGATATACGTTTAGACCTTTCAAAAATAGCCCCGATAGTAGTGGTATGAATGCAATGAGTTGGCTTCCTAAAACGTTGGCTGCATTCATAGGAACGGATAGCGGGACTTTCCATCCCGACGAAGCACTGAATCTTTCGCTCCTAAAAAAAAGAATACTACAAACTGAACTGCATTTATAATTTATCATTCACAATTCACCATTTATTTAAACTGCTTTTTTCGATTCATCAACTCCACTGATTTTTCAATCCCATAAGGCGAAAGCGGAAACATCGGCACGATTCGTTTAAGGATATTGACCGTCATAGAACCCGACCAAAAACGGACATCCAACGGATTGAGCCACACCATTCGAGGAAAGCGTTCTTGCAATGCCTGCCAATTTTGAATACTCAAATCACTCAACTCATAGGGAGCCATATCTGCGTCCCCAATAACAAAAAAACTGTAATTTTTATTTAATTGAAGCATCTTTTCCAAAGACTCAAATTTGGTGCGACGACTATCGGTAAACGCACCTCGATAGATGGTGTTGTGATAGTAGTAAGTTTTTAAGTCATGGGCAAAACGTCTTTTCATCTTAGAAAATAATTTGGTAACGGAACGAATATACGGAGTCATTGACCAACCGCCATTGTCAATCAATAAAATGACCTGTATTTTTTGTTCCTTTTTTTCTTCCTCATAAGGCAAAAATAAGCCACCTTGTTTGGCTCCTTCTTTAATAGTTTTTGGGACATCTAAACGCAAATGAGCTGTTTCTTCCTCAATGCCTTTTAGGTAAGACAAAGCGACATTAATATTGTTGTCCTGTAAATGCACTTTGGTATCAACAGGATAAAAATTGCGATCACCGATCACCTTGCGAGCCATTTTTCCACCGCCCGTACCGCCTACCCGAACACCGCCCTTCGCTGCACCTTGATTACCATAAGGCGAAACCCCACCTTGTCCAATCCAATGACTGCCGCCTCGATGTTTGCGTTTTTGTTGTTGTGCTACCTGTTTCATTCGTTTCAACAATTCCTCCAAAGATACATCTGTATAGTCGGCTGCTCGATCCAATTGGTTGGGCATTTCATCGTCTGGACCTTCCGTATCCGTTTGATTGGGATCATCATTTTCCAAAATATCTTTACCAGAAAGCATATTTTTAATGTCGTAAGTCGATAAATGCACACTATCCAAAAACTGGTTGATAAGTTGTTGGTCATCTACATCTTCTTCCAAATCTATCTCTTGCAACAAATCTTTTTTCCAATTTTGAAAAACCTTAGACCGCAAAATTGACTTCTCTAAACTCTCGCCTGTCTTTATAGAAATATCTAAAAAGTAGGAATAAAAAGCCACCGTAAAAGGACCATAATCTTTGGGACTATTCGTTAACAAACCTTTTAAAACCAGATACAAATCTCCTAAAGTATTAACGAGTCCCCGTTCCATACTTTTCTTCAATAATAGAAGCGTTCTTACATCTGCATTCAGACGATGCTCCCTAAAATAAGCAGGTAAACTTTCAAACATATTGGATAGTTTTTTCTTTTCAAATTTTTAAATCTCACTTTCCAAGTAAATGGTTCGCTTTTCTTTAATTGCATTGAAAGCACTTTTGATACGATTATACAATCTTTGTGCGGTCAGTTTTTTAACTTCTGTCAAAGGATAAAAACCAAAACTTTTGATTTCCTCTAAAGGCAATTGGATTTGGTTAATTTGTTCTTGGGTTAAGATTCCACCCTCAAAGATAAACATAAAACAGTCATCATACTCCTGTTTTTGATATTCTATTACCAGCGGTTTGGTGATTACAATATCCAATCCCAATTCCTCCTTAATTTCTCTTTGGCAAGCTTCTATGGGCGACTCGTTTTCCTCGACTACCCCACCAGGTATTTCATAAGTATCTTTATAGGTAGGTTGGAGCAATAAAATTTCATTTTGTTCATTCAAAAATAATGCGCCAGACCCGACTCTTTTTTTGGGAAGTGAAGATAGGTATTTTTCTCTTTCCGTTTGATTTTTGCACATCCAAATCAAATGATGACTTCCACTACTCCAATAATTGGCTAAAATGACGGTAGGATTTCCTAACTTGTATTTCCAAAAACCTTGTGATTTTCGATAGCCACAATCCAAACAAAATTGAGTGATTTTCTGTTGAGTCAATACCTTTTGTATTTCTTGAAATAGGAGAGAACCGATACCTTGTTGATGGTACGAAGGCAATACATAAACGCATTTGATTTCGGGTATTTGTGAAAAATCAGCCGTTACATTTTGAGTTATCAAAGAATTGGGTTTACCAAAAGCGATGGTTCCGACTATCTTATTTTCAAAAGTTGCAATCAAAAAATATTCGTCTGTTCCATTGCTCTCAAAATCTTTTTGCAAAGTCCCTATCAAGTTTTTTACTTCTTGTTCTGCTTCGTGTTCCAATGTATCTAAAATTCCTTCTTCTCGAAAATTATTTTTGATCGTTACAGAAAATAAGTGTCGGATTTCTTCTAAATCTTCAACTTGTGGTCGTCTAATTTGGACCTTCATGAGTCCACCTCCCCACAAATTAAATCTTCGTGCGTTTGTGCCTTTTGAAGATATGCCAACCATTTAGTTTGAAAAGAAAAAGAAGGTAGTTCTTGAACACAATTCATCATATAATATTTCAATTCATCTACCGACATTTGAGTTTGAGTATCTTCAAAAATTAGCTTTGTTTTATAGACATTGGGCAAAAACTTTAATGCCTTTCGCCAGCCTTCCTTTGGAGTCTGTTTATCCACTACTTTAAAAATATGACCATCACAATCACAAAAAAGTTGGTCGTTTAGATAACGATCAAAGTATTCTTTGTTAGCGGTATAAATGTACTCGTCTGTTAGCAGATAGTCTTCCATACTATATTGACTCCACACCGTTTTAGAAACATTGAGCAAGGGAAACTTCATTTTTTTATTGCGTTTAGGGTTTGAGCATCCGAAAAACATAAGCGAATCGGCTGCGTATAGATTTGTTCTTTCTCGGTATCCATAAAAAGATAAACCTTAAAATCATCTGACTCATTTTTAACGACATCAAAATAGATTTTCCCATCTTCTTTAAAAATTTCGAGAAAATAAACAATGGGACCAGGCGGATTATCTTTGTCATCTTGAACAGATACATTCAAAAAGCCAAGCGACTTCAAACTATCTTGTGTCAATAAATATGCATCGGTTCCCCAATCATATTCCGTTCCCATATTGCATAAAATAAGGGTTGAATCTTGGGAGATTTTATAAAAATAAGGCTCATAGCTATAACTATCATAAGCCCCTCTTGATTCGTATTGAATATGGTAACGATTATCTTTTTGTTGTAAATGCAATATCTTTTTGCCAGTATTATTAGTCGAATTAAAGCCAATCAAAATAAATTGCTCTTCACCTATTTTATACGTCTGCTCAATATCAAAACCTTTCAATGATATATTTTCTTCAAATTGAATTGGAACAAATTGTTTACAAAATTGCTTCTCCAATTGTGCATTTATACTATTGAAAACAAATAAAGAAAAGAAAATAACGAATAATTTATGCATGGATTTTAGTTTTGTTTTTTTAGGAGCGAAAGGTTCGGAACTTCGTCGCAAAGGCAAGTCCCGCTATCCGTTCTTATTCGTGTCGCCAACGTTTTTCTAAGCCAACGCTTCTACACGAATACCACTTCTATCGGGGCTATTTTACCTAGTCTCAACCTCTTATGTTCATCTTATGAACCTTATGTGGTAAAAAATCTTATGTTCATCTTATGAATCTTATGTGGTAAAAAATCTTATGTTCATCTTATGAACCTTATGTAGTAAAAAATCTTATGTTC
>JAHDBB010000264.1:4427-8425 GCA_020630635.1 Chitinophagales bacterium | reverse complement strand
AAGCTTCACCATAATAGCGTATAGCGGGGAGACCCATCACGATGAAAGAGTAACAACCGTTCTCTCCAAAAAATAAATATCGAGTAAAACTCATTAGTCATTTGTCACTAACCACCTGTCACTAAAAGAACTAAACATTCACAAGTTGCAAAAAAAAATTGTAAATTGACAAGCAATATGAAAAAAATCGAAATTTGTGCCAATTCCTTACAATCTGCCATCTTTGCCCAAAAAGGCGGAGCAGACCGCATCGAATTGTGCGACAATTTGTTGGAAGGAGGAACCACCCCCAGTTGGGCGATTATGGAACAAGCAAGCCAATTAGAGATCGAAGTATATGTTTTGATACGACCCAGAGGAGGCGACTTTTGCTACAATGATGCCGAATTTGAAGCCATGATCAAAGACATCGAAATTGCTAAAAACTTGGGAATGAATGGAATAGTATCGGGAGTCTTGGACGAAAATCAATCTTTGGATGTCGAAAGAACCCAAGCCTTGATCCAAAAAAGTAAGCCATTACCTTTCACTTTTCATAGAGCATTTGATGTCGTCCCCAATCCCCTAAAAACCTTAGAACAACTCATAGCGTTAGGAGCTAAAAGAGTCTTGACATCAGGACAAAAAAACACCGCCATCGAAGGCGCAAATTTGTTAAAACAATTGGTCGAAAAAGCCGAAAAAGACCTCACAATCTTAGTCGGCGGCGGTATAACCAAAGACAATATTGAAGATTTGATGCGATGGACCCAAGCCCAAGAATATCATCTCTCTGCCAAATCAGTTAGAGAGACAGTCGGCGGATTTCCAATCTATGAAACCGATGAGCAAAAAGTTAAAGAAGTTGTGGAGTTGGTACGGTTTTTTGATGTAATAAAATGATTTGAAATATAATCTCTTTGGCTTTTTTATAGCGAATCGTAACTATTTCACAAGGGACTGAAGTCCCTCGTTTTTTACCTGAGTTTGCAACTTACTGAGCGAGGGAATTCATTCCCTTGCTGTGATAAAATTTATCGGTATCAAATTATTGAGTTCTCAATGACATAAGAATCATATCAACCATGCAAAACACCCTCCTTTACCTCATTTTATTTTCCCTTGCAAACCTCTGCTTTGCACAAAACACCCCATTGCCCCCTATCCAAATACACGACAACTGGGAATTTAAACAAGCCAATAAAAGCACTTGGAAAAAAGCAAGTGTACCAGGAGTCGTTCACACCGATTTATTAGCCAATGGCGATATTCCAGACCCTTTTTATCGAAACAATGAGGAAAAAGTCCAATGGATTGAACAAGAAGATTGGGAATACCAAACCACCTTCGATGTTCCAGCCGAATATTTTGAAAAAGAACACATCGAACTCACTTTTAAAGGCTTAGATACTTACGCCGATGTCTATTTAAATAAACAAAAAATCCTTTCTGCTGACAATATGTTTTGTTCATGGGAAGTTGATGTCAAAGAATACCTAAAGTCTCAAAAAAACAAGCTCGAAATCTACTTTCATTCACCCATCAAAAAAGCCCTTCCCCAATACAAAGCCCTGCCTTATGAATTGCCTGCTGGAAACGATGCTGCCGATGAAAAAGTAAGTGTGTTTACCCGAAAAGCTCCCTATCATTATGGTTGGGATTGGAGTCCCCGTCTCGTAACTTCTGGCATCTGGCGACCCATCGAATTGAATGCTTGGAATGAAATCAAATTGACTGATTTTTACATCGAACAACAAGAACTCACAAAAGAAAAAGCCACCTTAAAAGCCTTTTTTACCATCGAAGCTGATGGAGCTCAAACGGTCTTTTTGAAAATACAGAGAGGTAATCACGGAAGAGTATATCCTTGGACAAGAATAGATACCGTTAATCAAGAAATTAATCTTAAAAAAGGAATACAAACCTATCAATTGGATTTTGAAATTAACAAACCACAACTTTGGTGGACCAATGGATTAGGTAAAGCCAATCTATACGAAATACAAGGACAAATTTTAGATAAAAAACAAGAAAATATCTTAGCCGAACAAAGCAATAAAATCGGATTAAGAACCATTGAGCTAGTACAAGAAAAAGACAGTATCGGTACTTCTTATTATTTTAAACTCAATGGAATGCCCGTCTTTATGAAAGGAGCCAACTATGTTCCAGCCAGTAATTTTTTACCTTCTGTCACCTATGAACGCTACTACGAAATTATCCGATCAGCCGTTGATGCCAATATGAATATGCTGCGTGTTTGGGGTGGAGGTATTTATGAAAATGACGAGTTTTACGACCTTTGCGATAAGCATGGAATTTTGGTTTGGCAAGACTTTATGTTTGCATGTAGCATGTATCCAGGAGATGAAGCCTTTTTTAAAAATGTCGAAAAAGAAGTCGAACAAAACGTCCAGCGTTTACGCCAACATCCTTCGATTGCGCTTTGGTGTGGCAACAATGAAATGGAGGTCGCTTGGCATAATTGGGGTTGGCAAAAACAGTTTGGATACAGTCCAGAAGATTCTACCGAAATCAGACAAAACTACCTGCATTTATTTGAAAAGCTGATACCAGAAACATTGGCAAAATACGATTCGATTCGACCTTATGTTCCCACTTCGCCACTAAGCAATTGGGGGACAGCCGAAAATTTTAATCACAGCAGTATGCATTATTGGGGCGTTTGGCATGGCGAAGAACCTTTTTCCGAGTTCAAAAATAATGTAGGTCGTTTCAATTCTGAATACGGTTTTCAATCTTTTCCAGACCTTAAAAATATCGAAAGTTTTACTTTACCTAAAGATCGTAAATTATCTTCTGAAGTTTTACAAAAACGCCAAAAAAGCTATAAAGGCAATCGCCTATTATTTGACTACATCGAAAGACTTTACAATCCACCAAAGGACTTTGAAGACTTCCTTTATCTAAATCAATTGACCCAAGCCGAAGGTATCAAATACGCCATTGAACAGCATCGCAAAAAGCGTCCTCATTGTATGGGCAGTCTGTATTGGCAGCTCAATGATTGTTGGCCTGCCATCTCTTGGTCGAGTACTGATTATTATGGCAATTGGAAGGCATTGCATTATTTTGTCAAAGAAGCCTATCAAGATGTGATTGTTGTTTCAGAGATAGAAGATAGTGTGGTGACGGTTTCTGTGGTGATTGATGGAACGAGTTATACACATGGGCATATGACAATGTATTATCCCAGATTGTCAATAAAGTTAATAAATTTTGAAGGTAAGGGTTTGTCATCCAAATCATCTTATCCTACTATCAAGTTTAATGAATCTCAAAAATGTTTTGAAATGCCTTTGGCTGAAATATTACCAGATAGTTTAGATATTCACTCAAAAGATTTTTTCAAGGATAAATACTTTTTGATAGAACTACGTTATCAGGGGGAAAGACGTTATTTAAGTGATACGAGATTCGGCAGACTTTGGGGAGTACCACCAACACAGTTAAGGCAAAATATTTTATACTTTTACCCTCCCAAAGATTTAGCCTTAAAAAAGCCCAATATTCAAACTGAAATTATTTCAAATGGAAAAAATTATAGAATCAAACTATCCACCGACTATCTCGCCAAAAACGTTTATTTAGACATAGACACAAAAGGCAGATTTACTAAAAACTTTTTCGACCTATTACCCAATAGTCCCGTATATGTTGAATTTAAAACCCAAGAAGACATACCCAACTTCAAAGAAAGACTCAAAATTAAAACTTTAGTGAATGATTCTGATTAATTATAAGTTTAATTGCTTTTAGGAGCGAACTGTTGGTAGCTTCGTCGTTATAGAAAGTCCCGCTATCCGTTTTTATAAATGCAGCCAAGTTTTACAAAGCCAACGCTTTTGCATTTATACCACTACTATCGGGGCTAGTTGGCACAGATAGAACCTATAGTAACTGACCTGCATTCGTGTATTCGTGGCAAAAAAACCAAGAAATGAACCATATTTATCATTCACAATTCATCATTCACCATTTATAAAAATTCGTGTATT
>JAHDBB010000264.1:2373-4327 GCA_020630635.1 Chitinophagales bacterium | reverse complement strand
GAACCAAAAAGTCACCTGTCACTAAAAACAACAAAATGAAAAAAATATTCTTCTTCTTCCTCTTCACTCTATCCCTAAACGCCCAAATAGAATACGTCAATCCCTTCATAGGCACAGGCGGACATGGACACACCTTTCCAGGCGCAACCGTCCCCTTCGGAATGATGCAACTCAGTCCCGACACCCGACTCACAGGCTGGGACGGATGTTCAGGCTACCACTACACCGACAACATCGTTTACGGATTCAGCCACACCCATCTAAGCGGCACAGGCGTATCCGACTATGGCGATCTCCTATTAATGCCCACCACAGGAAAAGTCCTTTACAACAATGGAGCAGATGAACAAGAAGGCTATCGTTCCCCCTTTTCCAAAGACAAGGAAAAAGCCGAAGCAGGCTACTATGCCACCCACTTAGACAAATACGATATTGCCGTAGAATTGACGACCACTGAAAGAGCAGGCATACATCACTACACCTTCCCCAAAGACCAACAAAACAACCTCATTATCGACTTAGCCCATCGAGACAAAGTAATCAATTCCACCATCACCAAAGTCAGCGATACCGAAATTGAAGGTTTTCGCCTTTCCAACGCTTGGGCAACCGAACAACACTTTTACTTTGTGATACAATTTTCACAGCCTTTCAAAAATATGGAAATTGTCCAAGAAGACCAAAAAATACAAGAAGCAAAAGCCGAAGGGATCAACCTAAAATCCAGCCTCCAATTCGATCTAAAAGAAAGCCAAGACTTATTTGTCAGAGTCGGAATGTCCAGCGTCAGCATCGAAGGAGCCAGAAAAAACTTAGAAGTCGAAATCAATCATTGGGACTTTGAAAAAGTAAAAAAACAAGCCCAAGAAAAATGGACACAAGCCCTCAATAAAATAGAAGTAGAGGGTGGAACCGACGACCAAAAGACGGTCTTTTACACTGCCCTTTACCACAACATGATTGCCCCCAATTTATTTATGGATGTCGATGGTCAATATCGAGGAACAGACCTAAAAATCCATCAATCAAACGACCACACACATTACACCATCTTTTCACTTTGGGACACCTATCGAGCAACCCATCCACTTTACACCCTCATCGAACAAGACCGAACCAACGACTTTATCAAAACCTTCATTGCCCATTACGAAGAAGGAGGAAAACTACCCGTTTGGGAATTAGGAGGAAACTATACAGGTTGTATGATTGGCTATCATTCCGTTCCTGTCATTGCCGATGCCTACATCAAAGGAATCCGAGACTATGACGAAAACAAAGCCTTAGAAGCCATGCAACACAGTGCCATGCTCGACCATTTAGGTTTAGAACACTACAAAAAATACGGCTTTATTCCAGCAGGGAAAGAAGCCGAGTCCGTTTCCAAAACGTTAGAATATGCTTATGACGATTGGTGCATCGCTCAAATGGCAAAAGGATTAAACGAGGAAGAAGTCTATCAACAATATTTAGAAAGAGCGCAAAACTATAAAAATATCTACGATGAGTCCACAGGTTTTATGCGAGGACGTATGAATAATAGATGGGTAGAACCTTTTAGTCCAGCCGAAGTCAACTATCATTATACCGAAGCCAATGCATGGCAATACAGTTTATATGTCCCCCAAGATATTACAGGCTTAATGGATTTAATGGGTGGAAAAGATGCATTAGAAAAACACTTAGATAATCTCTTTGTCGCCAATTCCGAAACCTCTGGACGACACCAAGTAGATATTACAGGTTTAATCGGACAATACGCACATGGCAACGAACCCAGTCACCACATGGCATACCTCTACAATTATCTCAACAAACCACATAAGACCCAAGAAAAGGTTCGACAAATTATGGACGAGTTATATTTCAATGCGCCCGATGGTCTATCAGGCAACGAAGATTGTGGTCAAATGTCGGCTTGGTATGTGTTAAGTGCGATGGGTTTTTATCCTGT
>JAHDBB010000264.1:0-2273 GCA_020630635.1 Chitinophagales bacterium | reverse complement strand
TTAAAAACCTATGCTCAAAACAAAGACGGTCAAAAAAGCAAAATAGTCGAGTCGGAATTTATCAAAATCAAATATCGTCGAACCATCGAATTAGGCACAAAATACGCCGATCAATATGCAGCAGGAGGCGACAACGCCTTAGTCGATGGCATCAAAGGAGGATCAGATTATCGTACAGGAACATGGCAAGGCTACGAAGGAATAGACATAAACGCTATCGTTGATTTAGGCGAAAAGAAAAAAATAAATGAGCTATCTATTGGTTTCTTACAAGACGAAAATTCTTGGATATTTATGCCTCAAAGCGTCACTTTTTCCATCTCCGAAGACGGCAAAAAATACACCAAAGTCGGAAGCATCAAAAACACCATTTCCCCCAAAGAAAAAGGAGCCATCACCAAAGACTTCGCCATTAAAACCAACATCAAAGCCCGTTACATCAAAGTCATCGCCAACAATAGAGGTACATGTCCCGACTACCACAAAGGCGCAGGCGGAAAGTCCTGGATATTCGCCGATGAAATCCTCGTAAAATAACCACATTCGCCTATTCGTGACAAAAAATCACGCCAAAACCGAAACGTCCCTTTCGTCCCCAAAGCACGAAAAGAACCGTCTCGTCCCTTCGTCCCAGGTATTTAACAAGACCGAATAATCCGATTCCCAATCGCACATTCCAGACACCGTTTTTCATCACAATATTGGTTCTTTAAATGCAACAAAGCCTGACTTTCATAAGCATTAGACGCAACAATATCACGCTCCTTCCAAGCCTCCAAAATATGATTTTTTTCAGGACGAAGGCTCGACAATAAATCCAATGCCTTATCCTTATAAGCAGTATTGCCCATCATATCGCCATAGACAAAAATAAAAGGCGCAATCGCATTAATGATCAAAACTTCAATAGCTGCACGACCCATTTTTTTAGGACCAGCTTTAGCTGATTCCTTATCGAAAACATAATGCGTTTGCCAATATTCGGAAGGTTGGACTTGGAATAAACGCACGAGTTCTTCTTTGCCATTGGTTGCCAAAATAGAAGAGAATAAATGCTCATTTTGAAAAAGCAATTGGGCGAATTGGGCGATGCGAATCGTCGGGAAGTTGGGAGGTCGCATACGGGAAAACTTCCAAAGGTGAACAGACAAATTTTCTAATGAAAACTTATGCTTCAAAAAAGTATATTCTTTCTGCAATAAACGAGGATAATCTTCCTGTTTTTCGTCTTCTAAAAATCCAGCGATACCAAATAATAAAGCCTCTAAATGCACTAAAGAATCTCGGTGCTTCCGAATCACTGAAAGCGGTAAATATTGTGTCACCAACTCAAATGGAACGGCATTGATTTTAAATCCAAAAGCCTTTGCCAAATACTGATAAAAAGTCGCTTCCCAATCTTGGTGATTTTGTTTCAAGGTTTTAATAATTGGCTTCGTTTTGATCTCTAAACGCTCTATTAAAAGCCTGTCTAAAAATAGCCTCAATGTAAAATCATCTACTTTATCCAACAGCTTTTCACAAGGAATCCAATCTTGATTATTTTGTAGATACGTAAAGTTTTGATGCAGCTTCTGTTTGATATATTTTCGCAGTTCCAAAGTCGGAATGACTGAATGATCCCTTCGTTTGATGGCTACATCTTGTTCAAAAACCAAATGCAAAATGATGTTGTCATAGGCAAGATTTTTGTCATGTTGATGCGCCAACCAGTCGGACGATTTCAAATGTATTTCCACATTTCCTGCCCAAGTTGTCTCCCCGATTTTGATTTTCGCATTAAAAAAATCTGGTCCAGCATCTCGATTCAGTCTGCCTGTTGAAACGACTTCCAACCTTTCCCCTTCCACCGTTTTCAAATCTTGGGCATCATACAAGCGATGTTGCCACAAATAAGCTAAAAAATCCTCTTTCATGTTTATAAAAATTTTATAGTTAAAAAAATATTACATCGTTATCATTTTAAGATGTTTTATTAGGAGCAAATGGTTTGAGCTTCGTCGTGACGGAAAGTCCTGCTATCCGTTCTTATCGCCAAGCCACCCGAACCCTTTAGCCAACGCACTTTGGCGATACCACTTCTATCAGGGCTATTTTTGAAAGGACACAACATTGATAATAGGACGACGGAACGTTACCGTTAGTTCTTGCTTTGGGGACGAAGAGGCGTTTAAGTTTATTACTTGATTTGAAAGTAAAACTAAACGTCCCTTTACGTCCCAACATGTAAAAACTGGAGAGTCGTCCCTTTACGTCCCTTTTTTGGCACTAAG